>NZ_JAPFQV010000026.1:0-77847 GCF_033804685.1 Micromonospora sp. RTP1Z1 | reverse complement strand
GTTGGGTGCGGGCGGATCCGGCGCGGGCGGGGTCGCGGGCGGTGCCGCGAAGCCCGCAGCGGCCCGCCCCGGGACGGCGGCGGCGACACCGGGCGCGGGCCCGACCGCCGTGGGTGGCGGCGGGATGGGCCCGCTGGGTGCGGGTGGCGTGAGGGTGGGCCTGCCGTGTGTCGGTGGCGCGGAGGCCGGTACCGGGATGACCGGGGCCGGCGGCAGGGGAGCCGGTGGCGCGGAGGTCGGCGTCGGGGGCACGGACGCGACCCGGGTCGACGCCGGAGCGGTGCCGGACGGTGGAATCGGTGGCGCGGAGACAGGTGCCGGACCAGGCGCCGGGACCAGCGCGGGCGGGGCCGACGTGCCCGCCGGGACGACCGGGGGCGGCGGCAGCGACGCCGCCGGGCCGGCCGCCGGTGGACGCGGCGGCGCCCACCCGGACGATGCCGGGTACGAATGCGCCAGCGCCGAGACCGGCCGGGCCTGCTGCGGTGCGGCGGGCTGCGGCACCCCGGGCCGCGGCGCCCACTCCGACCCGGGTACGGCCGGGGCGGGCGGGGCGGACCGCGGCGCGCCGGGAACCGCCGGAGCCTGCGGCGCGCGCGGGGCGGGTACGGCCGGCAGCGACATCGTCGGCCCGGAGAGCGCTCCCGGATCCGGACGCGGGCCAGCGGCAGCGGGAGCGGCGGCGGAGCCGCCGAGGTAGCTGCGGGCGGTGCGTACCGCGGGGTGTTCGGGGCCGAGCACCGCGGGCCCGGCGGTGGCGACCCGGGTGTAGTTGCGGCGGGCCTCGTGCCGATTGCCCAGTTCCTCCGCCACCCCGGCCAGGTCGAAGCTGAGCGCCAGCATCAACGGGTCGGCGTCCCCGCGGCGGCGCTCGCCAGCCGCGTACGCCTCCTCCAGCACCCGGCGGGCCGCGGCCGGTTCGTCCGCCTCCCGGTGCAGCCGGGCCAGCAGGTGGGCGCTGCCCAGCATCTCCGGATGATCCTCCCCGTTCGCCGGACGGGCCGCCGCGATCGCGTCGGTGAGCAGCCGGCGGGCGCCGATCAGATCACCGGCGGAGCGCAGGGCGAGGGCCTGGTGTTGAGCGGCGGCCAGGGGGGAGGGGTGGGACACGTGAGCAATGCTGCCGGTACTCGGCGGTCGGACGCTACCCGCCGCGATGGATCCGGGGCGTGGCCGTCGGCAACGTCCGCAATTCAACGCCGTGACCTGCGGAAACGTCCGACGCCGGAGCGTGGCGAGCGGCGATGTGCATGATCCATCCGGGCCGTGTACAGTAATGCCCCGTGCGGCCCGCCGGGGCGGCTGGCGGGTGACGAGGTCACCGCGAGCCGACAGAGTAGGCTGGACGAGCAGGTCCGGGTGGCGGAATGGCAGACGCGCTAGCTTGAGGTGCTAGTGCCCGTAAAGGGCGTGGGGGTTCAAGTCCCCCCTCGGACACCAATCAGACCAGGCAGTGACAAGGCCGTTGAGCTGGCATTACTCAGCTCAGCGGCCTTGAGTGTTTTCGGGGTACTGCCCGCCAGGGGATCACCAGGGGATCACGGGCTCGGAGTCGCGTCGTCGGTGGCGCGATCTTGCCTGAGCCGATCGAGCCGGTTACGGTCCCACTGTTGCGCATATAGGTGCGCGCCTGGCGGCAGAGCCCGCGACGGGTCGAGGCCGCCTGTTCACGTGGAGGAACAGTGGCGCAGATCGAGAAGAGGACCACGACGGGCGGCACCCGCTGGCGGGTGAAGTGGCGGACCGGCGGCACCCGCGACGGCCGGTGGGACCGGGAGACGTTCGGCTACCTGGCCGACGCGAAGCGGTACAAGGCGCTCGTCGACGCCAACGGCAACCAGCGGCCCACGCCGGAGCAGCTGGCCGAGCACGGCTTCGCCGAGCTCCTTCCCGCCGGCGTGGCCGCCGCCCCCGACCCGGAGCCCGCCGAGGGCGTGCTGACGTTCCGGGCGTACGCCGAGGAGTGGCTGGGCCAGCTGGTGAAGCCGCACCCGGAGACGGTGCGCAAGTACCGGGAGCGCCTGGAGAAGCACGTCTTCCCGCGGCTGGGCGACCGGCCGATCGCCGAGATCACCCGGCGGGAGATGCGCGAGTGGCAGCAGGGCCTGCGCGACGCCGGGCTGTCGGCGAAGACGATCGCCAACGTGCGCGGCGAGTCCGTGGTGCCGATCTTCAAGGCGGCGTGCCGGCCGGGCGAGGACGGCGAGCCCGCCGTGCGGACGTCGAATCCGATGGACGGGCTGCCGCTGCCGGAGGGCCCGCGCGCCGAGCGGGACATCCTGGAGAGCCCCGACGAGGCGCGGCTGTTCCTGGAGGCGGCCTACCAGGTGGACGCCGAGGCGGCGGACCTGCTGCTGTGCAAGCTGGCCACCGGGCTGCGCTGGGGCGAGGTGTCGGCGCTGCCGCCCCGGGCGGTGAACGTCGCCCGCAGCACGGTGTCCATCGTGCAGGTCCTGCGGAAGGTGAACCGGCGGTGGGTGGTCGAGGCCAAGCCGAAGACGAAACAGGGCTACCGGGAGGTGCCGCTGCCGACGTCGGTGGCGCGGATGGTCGCCGAGCGGGTGGCGGCCGCCAGCCGGGAGCCGGGCCGGCAGTTCGTGTTCGTGGCGCCGCGCGGCAACCACTGGCGGTACGAGGACTTCTACGAGGGACGGTGGGTGAAGATCCGCGACCTGGCCCGGGAGAAGGGCCTGCCGCGCCGGATGACGATGCACGGGCTGCGGCACTCGCTGCTGACGCTGCTCGCGACGGAGGGCGTGGACCTAGCGGCGCTCCGGACGATGGCCGGGCACGCCAGCGTGACGACGACGATGAACGTGTACGTGCACGCGACCCGCCGGCACCACGAGCCAGTGCGGCAGATCGTCGGCGACTTCCTCGGCGTCGACGACCTGGCGGCCGCCGGGCGGTAGGGCGCACAGCGCAGCGGGCGGCGAACCGGTGGGTTGGCTCGCCGCCCGATGTCGGGCGACGCCGGTCACGCAGGGCTATTGGGCGTGCCGTGCGTCGTGCCTGCGGTTGCGGCCCACGCCAGAGCTGCATCGGTCAGCGTCGCGATCAGGTGGGTCTTGCCCTCGGTGTACGCCGCCAACGCTTGACAACCGCCATTGAGACTCGTCCGGTAGGGGCGCTCCACCTTGTCCCCGTCCGAGGAAAATGGATGGTCTACGGCTGCCCGACGAGGATCCGCCTTACGCCACGGCGAGGGCTCTCACGTCAATTGCCAACGGTTAGCGTTCCACCGAGACTCTGGTGAGCCCGGTCAGCCCAGACGTCGGGTGCCACCAGGTTCCAATTCTCGCCGCTCAACATGCTCACCGACTGGCCGTTTAACGTGATGGCCGGGCCCTGCTCCTTCGCTCGTACCTCAGCCGCCAGGACCGCCGGATCACTGTAGGTAGCTAGGAGGACTTCCGCACCATCCTCTGTAGTGCACCTGGCTGCCGCTGAACGACCGGCCAGCTGAAAGTCGATGTCCCTGAGACCGGCGCAAACTAGATTCGCCTCCCGCAGTTCGTCCACGATTGCCTGAGGGCTAGAGAACGTGCCGCCGCTCGCGGGAGGACCGGTTGGAGACGCGGATGGTGAGGGTGTGGCCGTTTGCTCCTGCGTGTCGGAGGTACAAGCGGCAAGGCCACAGAGCAGGAACGCCATCGAAACGACGACGAGGGGCCTTCGTAACCAGATCATCAAGGCAGTGTCGCTGGGAGCCAGGCTTGTAGTCACCACACGATCGGGCGAGCCGCGTCCCCGTTCGGGGAGGCCCGGACGGTCTACGACTGCCCGGCGGAGAGATCCTCCACAGACGAAACGAATGGCATTGGTTGCCAAAGCCAGCACCGACCGTTTGCTCGCCGCCCGCTACTGTCGGACCAATCCTCCTAGGACGGTCTAGAGGATGTGGCGTGGATCGGGCGCCTCCGGGTGCCGGCATCGGGCCAGCGCGCAACGATGTGTGGGCTGGACGCCCCACGTCAGCGGCGCGCGGCCAGGGCGGGGCACGCCTGGTAGGCGGCCTCCAGGTCGTCCTCCGTGAACCGGACGAGCCGGCCGAGCCGGTGGCAGGGGACGCGGCCCTTGGACACCCAGCGCCGCAGGGTGGTCTCGGCGATGCGTAGCTTCTCCGCGGCCTCGGCGTAGGTGTACTCCTGCACGACTCCTGCCTTCCGTGGTCGTCAACGACAGTCCGGTCACAATAAGCCATTGCGGCCGTATAAAGCCACAAAGAAGAACGTGGGGGGAGTCATCAGTTTCATCGGGGGTTGCTCTGGCGTGGGCTCCGCCTGTTACCACGCCGCGATCTAGGAGATGACGGCTGCCCGGCGGTTCCGCCAACGAGTCGCGCTGACTAGAGTGACGGCATTGGAGGTGTGATCGTACGCACGTTCGATCGCGCCCCCGGTTACGCCCGAGCGATTCGCTCGTTGCGCACTGCGGGTGGAGGTTGCGTCACGCATTGTGCGGATCGTTGGTCAAGTTCGATCATCAGCGCGAAGGGGGACCAATGACATCTCGGCAACGAGGCCGTTGCCTCCCCTCCCGCTCTACCGCCCCATGCATGGAGAGGGCTGCAGAAGCCCTTGGATGGCCAGGCGTGGTCGTGCCCGACGTGTCACTACTTGGCACCCACGTTTCGGTAGTCGTGGTCCCTGATGTCGCCGCGCACGAGTGGCGCTTGGAGAACCGGTGCGCCGAACCGCTGCTCGATCCTGACTCTTTGACCATGTGGGAGTGGCCGGAGGGCCGCGGGCTGTTTCCCCCATCTGCGGTTTCCATCCACGGCGTCCTCACCGGTGTAGGCAGGTCGGTCCGCAGCGCGCTTTCCGGCGCCCGGAAGTGGCGGGGTTTCGCCGCTACCGCCGTGGCGTTGCCATCTGGCGAAGCGGCAAGTGATGATCTCCTCCTGGAGTGCTCGTACTCGGGTATTGCCGTTGTCTGCGAGGACCAGGACGAGGCGAAGGTCATCCAACCTGGGCATGACGGCCGGCTAGCCACCGCCCGTCGAACAACGGTGGACCGATGGATCGAGGAGAAGTTATATGGACGCCTCCTGGCGGACGCGGACCTAGCGGACGCGCTCCTGTAGCGTCGCCGGCTCCAGCGCCTTGAGCCAGCCCCCCAGGAACGGGGGTGGTTCCCACTTGTCGGTGTTGTTCTCCACCTCGTAATGGCGGACCTGTGCGTTCCAGCACTTCGCGCGCCAGCTCTCCGTCCGCGCGGCCTTCGTCGATCCGTGAGGCAGGAGCTCGTCGCGAAGGTCAAGCAGCACCTCAAGCGAGTGCTCGAACGCCAGCCGCTCCTGCTCAGGCCATGGGTGGATGGCCAGCTGCCCCAAGGGCCGGGAGTGGCACGCCTCGCAGGCGCATCGCCAGAGTCCATCGTCAGGATCCGCCTGTGCGGCAAGCGCGATTTTGTCGACGCTGATGTAGGCCAGGCACTCCTTCACGATTGCGGCAATCTGCGGATCGTGCCCACCTCCGCCGCCTCCGTCCTTCATTGGGTAGAGGTGGCGCAGGCTGGTGGATGTGCCGACCGCTGCCGCAAGGGCGCCCATGCAGAGCGCCCCAAGGGCGGACACGTCGCAGCGGAGCAGCATCACCGGAACGCGGCAGTTCAACAACCGCAGCAGCGAGCGGACCATGTTCTTCAGGCCGAGCGGGTCCTTGTCGTGCTCCAGGATGACCGCGATGGGCACGCCCGCCTGCTCGACGGCGGAGAGAAGTGTGTCGAGCGCCGCCGGGGAACGTAGCCAGGAGATGTGAAGCGGCAGCAGGGCGATCGCATCCTTGAGGTCTGCTGCGCGACGAAGAATGTCTCCAAGTCCAGCTTCGTCGCCCTCCCCCACATAGCCGGAGTCGGTGAGAACCGGAAGTCCGAGGTTCCTCTGATCTCTGATCCAGGTGTTGTTAAACGGGGCCCGCGCGGCCACGCGGTTGGCGCCGGCGTATCGGGCGGCGTCGAGCAGCAGCGGCTGGCGGAAGCTGTTGTGCTCCCGCAGGTGTCGTGCGGCCTGGTAGACACGGGACACTGCGTCTGTGGCCCTGAAGTTGCCCTTCCTGGCGGTGATTACGAGACCCGCGTTATCCCGACGCGCCAGTCTGGCAACATCAAGCGCCTCGTCCGAGTAGCACTGGATGAGGAGCGCTTCCTGGAAGGGGTGCAGCCGAGCGGGCATCCGGCTGTCGCTGTTCTGCCGGGCGTCATCCAAGCTCACTGCCCGTGCCTTCCTGGTGATTCGGCTCTGTGTCCGTTCGGTCCGTCAAGTAGTGGCGTTCGAAGGGGCTCGGCAGCATCAGGGCGGTCGAGGCGACCTTGTCCAGTGTCCTGCCCAGACTGTCCAAATGGGCATCGACGACTCGCGTCATCAGGTGCGGCCTTTCCTCGGCGACGGCGCCGGGTTCGACCTTCGCCCAGCCAAGCTGATTCAGCCTGATCCGCAGTATGCGGTGTGACTGGTCGTCGATGAGCCCGAGGCGGGAGGCTTGCTGGATCAGGGCGGCAATCGACATGCCCCAGGTGACCTTGAGGTCGAGCAGGCGTCCGAAGTCCCGTGTGGTCAGGCGGGAGAGGTCCTGACGGATCGCGGCAGACGGTGCGATGAATTCGCCGGCAAACTCGAACGCCTCCTGTTCGACCGCTTCTTCCCCAGTGGCGACCTGCCACCCGTGTAGCACCAGGTGGCCAAATTCGTGGGCGACGCTGAGCCGCTGACGGTCGCCGGGGAGGGCGGTGTTGACCACGATGATGGGCCGCCGCTCGGGCAGGTTGAGACTCACTCCGTCCTGCGCATCCGTCCCGAGGTCTCGACGGATCACGGCAACCCCGAGTTGTTCGACCGAGCGAATCACGTCGTCGATCGGCGCGTCGCCTACGCCAAGCAGCGCGCGCACGCGCCGAGCGGCCTCGGACGGGGCGACCGCGCCTACGGGCAGCTCGGGAAGACCGATCTCTGGCCTCTGTGGTAACTCCTCGATCAGTCGGGTCGCGGTCAGGCTGATCAGATGTGTCAGCCCCTCGATGCGTTTGGTGGCGAGGGCGGTGAGCTTGCTTCGACGTCGACGGTGGTGGACGCAGGAGACGTTGGCGCCGAGGCTCGGTTCACGGACAGCGAGTAGTTCACCGGGAACCTCGAGGACCTCGGCGAGATGGGCAAGCTGTTCGCCCTCAAGCTCCAGCTGTCCACTCTCGATCTTGGATACATAGCCCTGGGATACGCCGGCCTTGTTGGCGAGCTCGGCTTGCGTCCACGCCCGCGACTGCCGGACTACGGTCACGGCCGCCCCATTGCCTCGCATGTCGCCCCCCTCCGTCGTGTGGGGCAACAGTAGCACGGGGTGCATGAAATATTCCTGAGTCATTCCTAGATCATTCCGACGCGATCCCAGGGGCGAAGCCTCGCACGGCTACAATCTCGTATTGCGTTCCCACACGCTCTGCGCTGGAAGTGCTGTTGGTGGCACACCGCCGTTCCATGGTGGAGGCCCAGGTTCGAGTCCTGGCCGGCGCTCGACGCCCGGCCACAGGGGAAGGTGGTGAGCGGCGCGTGTTCCACGGCAGCATCCCGGCGGACCTTCGGTCGATCATCTACGAGCACGCGGAGTCCTGGCCGGACACCGACCTGTACGTCGGCTGCTCGGGGAACTTCACGATCGAGCGGACGTTGCACAGCCGGCCCGGCGAGCGCCGCGCGATCCACGGCAACGACGTGCAGTCGTACAGCTCGGCGCTGGGCTGGTGGCTCGCCGGCCGGGAGCTGGACTACCGGTTGAAGGACGAGCACCGCGAGGAGCTGGCCTGGCTGGAGCCGTACCTGGCCACGTCGACGGACACCCTCGCCACGCTGATGCTCGGCACTCGGTTCCTCCAGTACGTCGGCCGGCAGGGCGTCTACTACGAGCGGATGGTCCGGGCGACCGTCGGGCAGTTCCCGACGATGCACGCCAAGACGGTTGCGAAGCTGTCGGCGCTGACGCTGCGCCTGGCCGACTACTACTGCGGGGACGTGCGCGACTACCTGCGCGACGTCGTGCCCGCCGACGCGCCGGTGGCGATGTTCCCGCCGTTCTACGCGGGCGACTACGAGGCGCAGTTCGCCGGGATCGACGAGTTCTTCGACTGGCCGGCGCCGGAGTACGACCTGCTCGACGAGGACGGCAAGGAGGAGATCATCGGGGCGGTGCTCGACCGGCCCCACTGGATCCTCGGCCTGCACATCGCCCGCGACGAGCTGCGCCCCTGGCTGCGCGGCGTCGTGCAGACCTCCAACCGCGGCATGCCGATCTACGTGTACGCCAGCTCGGGCGCGCGGCGCGTGGTCGCGCCCGCCCAGCAGGTCGCGCCGATCCTCCTGCCGAAGATCGGGCCGGCCGAGGACCTCGGCGACCGCATGGCGATCCACGTGCTGACCGGCGGCCAGTTCGCGGCCGTGCGGTCGCAGTTCATGAGCAAGACGATCCTGCCCGGGTCCCCGCTGCTCGCATGCGGCGTCAGCGTCGACGGGAAGCTCGTCGGCGCGTTCGCGTACCTGCCGCCGAAGTTCGACCCGAGCACCGCGTACCTGATGAGCGACTTCCCGGTGTCCTGGACCCGGTACCGGCGGCTGGCGAAGCTGATCGTGATGGCGGCCGCCAGCCGCGAGGCGCAGCTGCTTCTGCAGCGGTCCCTGTCGAAGCGGCTGACCGGCTGGTCGACCACGGCGTTCACCGACCGGCCGAACAGCGCGAAGTACGGCCGGGGCATCCCCGGCGTGAGGTTGCAGAAGCGTAGCGAGCCGGCCGCCGACGGCATCCACCGCTACCAGCTCCAGTACGGCGGCCCCCTGGGTGACTGGACCCTGCAAGAGGCGCTGGCGGAGTGGAAGCGCCGCCACGGGAAGGACGAGCGATGAGCAACGAGCACCGCGGCGGCGAGCTGCCGACCGCCGAGCCCACCGGGTGCCCGAAGACGCTGTGGGACCGGCTGACGCCCTACCAGTGCGACGAGGGCGCTGAGACGGGCGTGTGCCCGACCCACGGCCGGTTCCGGCACGACCAGCCGGTGACGCCGGCCGACCCGGACAAGCCGTGCCAGCACGTCGACATGCACCTGGACGCCGACGTGCAGCGGCTGACCGCCCCCGACGACGACGCCACGGTGGTGGCGTACATCGTGGAGCTCTCGATCCGCTGCCTGGCGTGCCAGGAGCGGTTCCGCTGGTCGGGCGTGCCCGCCGGGCTGATGCCGAACCGGCCCGCCTGCTCGGCGGACGAGTTCGTGCTGCACGCCCCGATCCGGCCGGCGAGCGCCGACCCGGACTTCGGCCTCGGCATCCCCGGCTTCGCCATCCAGTACCGCGCGGGAGGCGAGCGGTGAGCGACGTCGACGAGCTGCCGCTGGACCCGCGGCTGCTGACCGTCCGGCCGCAGGACCTGACGCTGCTGGAGGTCAACGCGCGGTACATGCGCAAGGAGCAGTACGACCGGCTGGTGGCGAACATCAAGCGGGACGGCTGCCTGACGAGCGTGCCGCTGGTGTGGCACGACGTCGAGGGCGACCGGAAGGTGGTGCTGTCCGGCAACCACCGGGTCACCGCCTCGATCGACGCGGGCCTCACCGAGATCACGGTGATGGTGGTGCAGCAGAAGCTGAGCCGCGCCCGGCAGGTGGCGTTGCAGCTGTCGCACAACGCGATCGCCGGCGAGGACGACCCGGCGACGTTGAAGCAGCTGTACGAAGAGCTGGACGACGTGGACTGGCGGGCCTACTCGGGCCTGGACGACAAGCAGCTCGACCTGCTCGCGCAGGTCGACCTGGAGGGCCTGTCCGAGGCGAACCTGGACTTCGCCACAGTGCAGCTGGTGTTCCTGCCGCACGAGCTGGAAGCCGCCCGGACCAGCTTCGACGAGGCGCGGAAGCTGGTGCAGGCCGACGCCCGCTGGCTCGCCGGGTACGGCGACTACGAGGCGACGCTGGACGCCCTCGCCACCGCGCACGGCGCCCACAACGTCGGGAACGTGGCCACCGCCCTCGGGCTGATCCTGGCCGTGTTCGAGCGGCACCTCGGCGAGCTGCGCGACGGCGTGTGGTGGGACCCGGAGTCCGGCGAGCCGATCGGCCACGCGCACCGCCTGGTCCCGATCGAGACGGTGCTGGAGACGCGCTCCATGCCGGCCGACGCCGCCGCCGTGCTGGCCCGCGCCGTGGACAAGCTCGTCCGCAGCGGCGAGGTGCCCGCCGACGCCCGTTGGCGGGCGCTGGAGCTGCTGGCCGCCGACTACCTGGCCGGGTAGCCGGTGGGCCGCCCGAAGGTCCCCCGCGCCACGAAGGTGATCTTCGGCGTCTACCTGGTGGTGATCGTCGGCGGCCTCGCCGCCGGCTGCATCGGGCACTGGCCCTTCTGACCCTGGCCCCGCACAGACTCCCGGCCGGCAGCCCGCCGACCGGCGACACGGCCGCAGTGCAGCACCGCGGCCCGACCCCTGGAGGAGAGATGACCGGACCCGCCCAGAGCGGCGAGGACCTGTACGCCGGCCTCGACGAGCGGCAGCGCTACGAGCTGGACCGGCGCTGCGACCACCACCCGCCGGTGAACCTGGAGCAGGCCGAGGCGCACGGCCGCTGGCGTGCCGCCGTCAAGGTCGTGATGGCCGAGGCGATGCGCAGCCTGCCGCCCGGCCGGGAGACGTCGATGGTGCTGACCAGCCTGGACGACGCCCTGATGTACGGCAACGCGGCGATCGCCCGGCCGCCCATGAGCGGGGGGCGCAGAAGCGGGCACTGAGACGTGGGCGGCCCGGCGCTGCACCCGCCGGGCCGCCCACCTAGCAGCACGAGGAGGTGACCATGAGCGAGCCGGAGATCCTGCCGTGGGACCGGCAGCCGCGCGAGCCCGAGAAGGCGTACGGGTACTTCGTCCTGTACCGGGACCTGGGCCGCACTCGCACCGTCGCGAAGGTCGCCGAGCAGGTCCACAAAAGCCGGGATTACCTCCACAAGCTGGCCACCCGCTGGAAGTGGGTGCAGCGGGCGCAGGCGTGGGACCGCGAAGAGGACCGGCTGTACGTCGAGGGCCTGGCCGAGCAGCGACGCGACATGGCCCGCCGGCACGCCCGGGTCGCGTCGGCGCTGCAGGCGAAGCTCGTCGCCCGGTTGCAGACCCTCGACGCGTCGAAGCTGACCCCGGGCGACGTCGCCCGCTGGCTGGAGGTGTCGACCCGCGTCGAGCGGCTGGCCTTGGGCCTGCCGGACTCCACGACGGCGCACACCGGCCCGGACGGCGGGCCGATCCGCGCCGAGGTCGAGCAGATGAACGAGCAGCAGCGCGCCGACTTCTTCCGGGCACTGATGGCCGAGGCCGCCGCCCGCGCCGGGCAGACGGCAGCGGGAGGGGAGCCGGACGACCGGGCCGGCGACGAGTACGAGGACGAGGACGGGGAGGCGGCCGGTGCGCCGGAGGAGCAAGGGTGACGGGGAGGCGTGGATCGCCGTGGAGGTGCGGGCGCCGCGCTGGGCGGTGTGGTGCGTGGCGGTCGGCTCGGTGGTGATGGGGATGGCCGGCGTGGCGCTGGTGGTGCTGCTGTGGTGACCCGCGGCCCCCGGTCGTCGCGGCGGCTGACGGTGCATCGGGTGCCGGCCGCCGCCCCGGCGTACCGGCAGGGCGGGCACGTCGCCGGCCTCGACCAGCCGAGGTGGGAGCCGCGCCGACCCGTGGTCGGCCGGGCCCGGGTCGACCCGAGGAGGGCGACCTGGCGACGGGCTCTGCGCCGTCGCGCCTGGGCGTGGCGGCTGCTGCTCGCCGGCTGGCTCGGGCTGACCGGGCTGGCGCTGTGGGCCGGGCTGCGCTGGGCCGGGCCGTCGTCGCTGGGCTGCCCGGGGCTGATGCTGGCGGTGCTGCTGGGCCTGGCGTACGTCGCCTCGTCGGACCTGCGCGAGCACGAGCGCGACATGCGGGCCGAGGGCTGACCGATGCTGCTGGCGTACCCGGACCCGGCCCTGATGACCGACGCCGAGCTGGCCGCGTACCTGCGCGAGGTGTCGGAGGTTCAGGGCCTCGTCCGGTACGACTGGCCCCGGCACGCGCGGGCGGAGCAGCTGGAGCCGGCGTACTACCGGATCTGGATGCTGCTGGCCGGCCGTGGCTTCGGCAAGACCCGCACCGGGGCGGAGACGGTGCGCGGCTGGGCGGGCACCCGGCCGGGCGGGCACTACGCGGTGATCGCGAAGACGCACCGGGAGGTGTTCAACGTCTGCTTCACGGCGCGGCGTGCCGGCCTGCTGGCGGTGATCCCGCCGAAGGAGGTGCGGACGTTCAACAAGAGCGAGCCGTACCTGGAGCTGACCAACGGGGCGATCATCCGCGGGTTCGGCGCGCAGGACCCGGACACGCTGCGCGGCTACGACTTCGACGGCTGCTGGCTCGACGAGTACGCGGCCTGGCCGTTGCAGACGGCGCAGGGCGTGTTCGACATGCTGTGGTTCTGCATGCGCGAGGCGCCCGACCCGCGCATGGTCATCTCGACGACCCCGAAGCCGCTGCCGCACGTGAAGAAGCTGCTGGCGCGGGCGAAGAAGCAGCGGGCGCGCAGCCGCCGGCCCCGGGTGGTCATCACCCGCGGCCGAACGCTGGACAACGCCGAGAACCTGTCGGCGGAGGCGCTGGCGGAGCTGCTGGAGCAGTACGGCGGCACCCGGCTGGGCCGGCAGGAGCTGGACGCCGAGCTGCTGTCCGACGTCGACGGCGCGCTGTGGAAGTCGGCGTGGATCGAGGCCGGCCGGGTCGACAAGGAGGACGTGCCGCCGCTGGTGCGGACCGTGGTGAGCGTCGACCCGGCGGACACGGTGTCGGAGACGAGCGACGAGACGGGCATCGTCGCGGTCGGCCGGGGCGAGGACGGCGAGCACTACGTGCTGGCGGACCGGAGCATGAAGATCGCCGGCATGGCGGCGGCCCGCCGGATCTGGCAGTGCTACCTGGACGTCGACGCGGACGTCGTGGTGTACGAGGGCTCGTCGGCGTGGCTGCGGGACATCCTGGTCGACGCGTGGGTGGCCATGCAGAAGGAGGGCCTGCTGCCGGGCGGTGACCCGCCGCTGGACGTGGTGCAGGCCCGCCAGTCGAAGCGGGTGCGCGCCGAGCCGGTGGCAGCCCGGTACGAGGTCGACCCGCCGCGCGTGCATCACGTGGGGACGTTCCCGTTGCTGGAGGACCAGCTGACGACCTGGACGCCGGAGTCCGGCGACTCCCCGGACCGGCTGGACGCCCTGGTGCACGGCGTGACGTACCTGCGGTCGAAGGAGTCCCGGCGGGCGGTGGTGGCGTCGCCGCTGGGCCAGCAGGCACGGCCGTCTGCGGGGCCGCGGTGACCCAGGGATCAAATGAGCGGCTGCGCGAGCGGCTGCGTGAGCACCTCGACGCCGGCCGCCTGCGCCCAGCGGTTGATCGTGGGACGGATCTGCTGATGCCAGTGGGGAAGGCGGATACCGCCGTCGGCGGTGATCTGCCTGACCTCGGGGGCGCCGAACGCCTGGAACAGCTCGCTGGTGAGGCGGTACGTTGCCGCGACCAGCCCGGGACCGTCGGCGCAGAGATCGTCGATGTCGGCGACCGTGTCAGCCCACGCGCCGTTCGTGATCTCACCGCCCTTCCCCGTTGCCAGAGCCTGAGCCGCAAACCAGCCGAGCCGGTCCTCCGGCCAGCCGAGGGTGTCTACCAGCGCGGCCGGGACGTACGGCGCGATGGCGGCCCGGACGGTGGCGAGGCCACCGGCCGCCGCCCTGTCGCGCGCGTGGCGGGCCAGGAATCGCAGTCCCGCGGCGATGCCGAGGGTGAGCCACTGGTCGTCGACGAGACGGGACGTCAGGTCCTCGACGCCCGACGTCCGCACGTCAACCGCGCTGGAGAAGACGCCGCTGCCGCTCTCGTGCAGCTCGCACGCCCCGCGCGAGTACGGCTTGTTCGGTTGGTACCTCGTTGCACCTACAAGGCACCGGCGCCGCACGGTCGACCGGATGAAGTGGCGCACCCCGATGCCGAACGCGGTGTGCGTGGTGTCGGCGTTGCTCAGCCCGAATGCCCTCAGCGCGGGGGTGTCGATGGTGAAGACCCCCGGCATGTCGGGGACGAGGGTTACGACTACGAACGTCTCGTCCGGCGCGAGGCGTTCAACGAAGTCGGCTTCGATCCGGGCGGCTTCGTCGATGCGGTCTGCGAAGCCGGCGAATCGTGCCCGGTACGCCTCGGCCACCAGTGCCTCGGACAGCCAGGCCCTCTGCGTGCCGATCCGCTTGGGGTAGAGCAGCGAGTTGTTCTGGATGTAGGCGTGCGGCGCTGTCGCCGTCCGGGCGACCCAGATGACGAGGAATCCGGTGCCGGGCCGGTCGGGATCCTCTACCGGGATGATGTCGAAGGTCGGCGTCGGCTGGACGTTGGCGACGACGGTCTGGTGGAGCCGGACGCGCTCGGCGTCGCTGATGTCCACGCCGACGTCCTTCGTGGCGCGGCCCTGGCTGTCCTCCTCCATGCCGAGGATGAGCAGGCCGCCGTTGGCATTGGCCAGCCCGCCGACATCGGCACACAACTCCTTCCGGTCCTTGTCGCGGCTGCCGTACGTGTCGCGCTTGAAATCCAGGTCGGGGCCTTCCGTGGTGTCCGGGATGAGCCCCTTGACCTGCTTGTAGGTCAGGGTTTCGTCAATCGGTCCGCCGAGGAGCTGTTCGAGCCTGCGGTTTCGCAGCGTGGGCATGCGTTCGATCGTGGACCGCCCCGCCGCAGGGGAGCAAATCGGCAGGTCAGCGAGGCTCCTGATTGGACGGCGGATGATCTTGATTGATACAATGAATATGTACGGCCCTGGCCGTACCTCCGTGTTCACGTGGAAGAGGAGAGACCGGAAGTGACAGCAGCAGTGAAGGCGCGGCCCCGGGGCAAGAAGGCCCCGCACCTCGCCCAGATCGACCCGCGGGCGCTGCTCGCGCACGAGAGCAACCTGCGCAGCTCGCTCGGCGACCTGACCGAGCTGCGCGCCTCGATCGCCGCGAGCGGCGTTCTGCAGGCGCTGACCGTCGTGCCCGACGGCGACGGCCACCGGATCGTCGCCGGCCACCGACGCGCGAAGGCGGCGGCCGAGGCGATCGAGGCCGGCGAGTGGCCCGACGGCCAGCCGCAGACCGTGCCGTGCCTGGTGCGGCCCGACCTGGAGGGCCTGGCCCCCGCGCAGATCGTCGCGATGCTCGTCGAGAACGACCAGCGCGCCGACCTGACCGAGAGCGAGCGGGCGAACGGGTACGCGCAGCTGGAGCTGTTCGGCCTGGACGTCGCCGAGATCGCCCGGCGCACCGGCCGGAGCCAGAAGCACGTCAAGTCCGCGTTGAAGTTGAAGACGCTCGGCGACGTGGCGACCGAGGCGGCCGACGCGGGCAAGCTGACGCTGGAGGACGTCGCCGCGCTGGAGGAGTTCGAGGACGACCCGAAGGCGATGGAGCGGATCCTCAAGGGCGTCGAGTCCGGCTGGGGTGTGCGCCACCGGGTCCAGGAGGAGAAGCGCAAGCGCGAGGACAAGAGCGCGACCGAGACGCTGACCGAGGAGCTGACGGCGGCCGGCGTCCGGGTGTTGAAGAAGCCGAAGGACTGGCCGTGGAACTGCGCGGCGGCGAAGGTCGAGGACCTGGTGGACGCCGACGGCCAGCCGCTGGACGTCGAGAAGGTCAAGACGCTGGAGGGGTTCGGCGCGATCGTCGAGGGCTCGTACGGGAACATGCGGGCCGTCATCGTGTGCGAGGACCCCGACGCCCACGGGTACAAGCGCACGAAGTGGACGCAGTACAAGAGCCCCGCGCAGAAGGTCGCCGAGGAGCTGGCAAAGCGGGAGGCCGAGGAGCGGCGGCAGAAGCTGCTGGACGCCGGCGAGGTGCGGCGGCGGTTCCTCGTCGAGAAGTGGGGCAGCGCGAAGGGCGCGAAGGCCCTGCTGGTCGACGCGATACGCGCCGCCGTGGTGATGCCGGCCTTCTACGACCGGGCCGAGGACGAGCTGGTCACGGCGTTGGCCGGCGGTGACCCGCGCGACGGGCAGACGGCCGGCATCGACCGGCTGAACCGGCTGCTTGTCGCCCGGTTCGTCGCGGCGCACGAGGCGAACGCGGCGACCGTGGCGGCCGGGCGGTACTCCAATCGGGGGCACCTGGTGCTGCCGTGGCTGAACCGCCTGGTGGCCGAGGGCTACGAGCTGTCGGAGGCCGAGAAGACCTGGCACGCCGAGCTGGTCGAGGAGGAGGAAGAGCGGCGGCGGGCCCTGGAGGAGGAAGAGGCCGAGGCGCTGGAGTACGACGAGGCCGAGGGCTACGTGGAGGACGCCGAAGGGGTGCGGCCGGTCGAGGACGTGAACCTGCCGGAGAACGACGTCGAGCCGGCGGCCGAGCCGGACGGCGACGGCGAGCCGGCGGAGGCCGCCGAGACGGACCCGTGCCCGGAGGCCGACCTGGACGCGGGCGAGCCCAAGGCGGGCGGCGAGCAGTGAGCCTGACCCCTTCGGGTCAGCCGGCGGCGCGTACCGAGCTGGTGCGCGCCGCCGGCGCTGGCCCGACCGACAGCATGGAGGAGCTGCTGCGCGGCACCTGCCCGGCCTGCGAGGTGGCGATCGGCGAGGAGCATCGCGACGACTGCGACGTGGCCGAGTGCCTGGCCACGGGCATGAAGCGCATGTGGTGCCGGGCGCACCTGGAGGGCCACGACTGCGGCCGGGCGGACTGGACCGGCCGGTGGCCGGCGCACCGGGAGTGCCGGGAGTTCGGCTGGCACGTCCGCTGGGACGTCGAGGCGAAGAAGTTCGTGCGGTGCTCCCCGGACGTGGAGGGCTCGGGGCCGGACCTGTCCCGGCTGTACGAGCACGCCCGGTGGGACCAGGCGGCGCGGCGGTGGGTGCGGCGCCGGGCGGTGCTGTTCTCCCGCGCGGTGCGCGGCGGCCGGGCCACCATCGAGGAGCTGACCAAGGTGGCGCGGCGGTGGTGCGCGGAGCAGGGCTACGAGGTGGTCGGCGAGCACGTCGGCACCCGCGGCTGGCGGGAGGCCGTCGCCGACGTCGCGGACGGCGTGGCGGACACGGTGGTGGTGCCGTCGGTGGAGCGGCTGGGCTTCGGCAAGCAGGTGTTCGAGCGGGTCGACGCGGTGCGGGCGGCGGGCGGCCGGGTGGCCGGCCACGGTGTGCGGGTCGGCGCGGACGGCCGGATCGTCGCCTCGACCAGCACGGAACATGAGGAGGATTCGCGTGGAGATCGGTGACCGGGCGATCCTCGGCTGCCCGCCGACGAACCTGAACGCGCTGCTGGAGGGCAGCGGAGCACCGGAGTACGTGCCGACCGTCGAGCACGCGCTGGCGACGTGCGAGAAGTGCGGGACGGACGTGTGGATACGGGCCGCGCCAGCGGCAGGCGCGGGCGCTGCTCGGCGACGGCGCGGTGGTGCTGTGCAAGGTGTGCGCCATCCATGTGCAGCGGGAGCGCGGCTGCGGCATCGTCGGGCACCTCGGCGGCGGCGGTTGCTAAACCGGCTCATCGCAAACGAGGGTGTAGTTGCTGCCTGAATCTGCCGGCTTCGAACAGCGGCCGACCTCGTGGGAGACACGCTCCGTCAGGGAGAAACCATCGCTGGAGCCTGCGTCAGGCCCTTCCCTTGATGCGGCATGAGACTTATCATAAAAAAATCATTTCCGGACTCAAAAGGAAACGACGTTGCCACGAACTCCCGGCGCGACGAACAGGACCCCGAGAGAGCTTGAAGCAGAGGCGAAGCGCCTCAAGGAGAAGGCCAAGCTCATGCGAAAGAACGAGGAGCTGAAGAAGAAGAACGAGGAGCTGAAGAAGAAGCGCGCCACACCGAAGTAGGGCGCCGCCAGAGGACGCCCGGTCGCCTTCGCAGACAGGGCACCGATCAGCTTTAGCAACACGCCCTGGTCCGCTGAGCGGACCAGCGACGCGAGGCTAGTCCGGCAGGCGGACCAACCGGGGCGGGTCACGGAGACGTGGCCCGCCCCTTCGTGTCGCAGTCGCCGCTCACGGGCGGGTCCGCGAGGACGTCGGGGCAGCGGCGGCAGCGCAGCACCAGGTGCCCGCCGCAGGAGCAGGGCCACCAATCGCGCACCGGCCGGGTGGCGGATCCGCCGGCGTAGGCGTGCCCGGCGCGGCAGCGCGCCGGCTCGTCGCCGACTAGCTCGCGGACCTGGCGGTACGGGAAGGCGACCACGTGCGGGTCGGCGCGGGCGGCCTCGACCAGGCGGCGCAGCTCGGCGGGGGAATCGACGACGCGCTCGACGATGGTCACGCCGGCCGGGCTGTTGTCGGCCCGGTCCCAGCGGATGGTGATGTGCCATCGGGTGCCCCACTCCACCTGGCCAGGCTATCGAACAAGTGTTCGATCAATTGGTAGCCGGGGGACTTTCGGAGTCCTCCATGTGGCGCTGGAGCACGGGCCTCAGGTCCAGCTCAGGCCATCCGCTTAGGACGCGGCGCCCCAGGAGGGAAGGGGGCCACGATGGCAATCGGCGACAGCGGGTTGGGGCCCCTCATCAGCCGACACGGACCACCTGCTCACACCCACCATGGTGGTCAGCTCGCCGGGAACGGCCCAGCGCGTGATCGGCCGGCGCCTGGCATGCTCCGCCAAGCGGTAGGCGCACTCGTCAACGTCGGTGAGCCGCTGATCGGCTCAGCAGCTCCAGTCGCCCCAGCGCCAGACCTTCCACGTGGCCCTAGGCCTACCGTGGTACTCGCAGCCAGCGCTGCCACCTCCTGTGCTGACTGTGCCTTCGCCGCCCGGCTGGTCCTCGTACGGCTGCTGGACGTAGCAGAGGCCTGTCTTGCCCGAGCCGGGCTTTCCGTTCGGCGGCTCGCCGATAGCGTCGGTAAGTGTGCTCGATGCGTAGCTGCGGGCGCCGCCGGCATCATCCGGCCCGAACAGCGAGCTATCCCACTTCTCCACGTAGTAGTCGCGCGCCCGGCCAACGTCGTCATAGGCGTGCCACATGGCGACGTTCACGGGGTTGGCGTCCGCGCCATCCGGCGCGGCCAGCGCCGCCTCCTCGTAGCTGGAGTGCGGAAGCGACACGAGCGCATCGGCGATCGCCTGCCCAGGATCGAACGCCTCAACCTCAGCCCACAGTGCGTCAGCCTGCGCCGTCCGCCTGGTGTTGTCGAGCGCAACGCCGTTCTTGTACTGGGTTCCGCGTAGATCGCTGATCTTGTCTCGCTTTGCCTCAAGTTGAATGAACACCTTGGCGTAGGTGGTGCACCACTTGGCCGGCGTCATCTTGTGCCCGGCCGGAATGGCTAGTGCCGTTGGCGCAGGCGCCGGGGCCGCCGCGCTCGAGGCCGAGGTGCTGGGGTTGACGGCGGGGATCTCCTTGCTGGCGGAGACGCCGTCGGTCTTCTTGTCGTCGCTGGCCAGGCCGATCACCATCGAGCCGCCGCAGCACAGCACCACGAACACACCGACGCCGATGAGGGTCGGAAGCAGCCAGGAGGGACGCTTCTTGGTGGCGGGAGGCGGCGGGAACTGGCCGGGAGGCGGCGGTGGGTACTGACCGGGCGCCGGCGGCGGGTACCGGCCGGGCGGCGGCGGGTACTGGCCGGGCGGCGGCGGGTACTGGCCGGGCGGCGGCGGGACCTGGCCGGCGGGGACCTGCGGGAACTGGGCGGTCGGCGGCATCGGCTGCTGGCCGGGCTGGTTCTGGGCAGGGTCGTAGGGGGTGGTCATGGGTGTGGAGGTCTCCCAGGTCTGGTGTCGCGCTGCCCGGTACTGAGCGCAATACCACCAACGCTCTCACAGCGTTCCCACAGACGCCCTCCCCCGGCAGTGCTGGCACAGCCGCCGGTTGCCTGGGGCAAGATCCGATCGACCGACCCACCGTCCGACGATGAGCCACCCGCCACGTCACGCTCCGGCCGCGGCATCCCAGAACGGGTCGGCGTCCTCGCCGAGCAGCAGGGGCACGTCGTACACCGACAGGTCCAGCCGCGGACGCACGTACCACACCCGGTGGCGCCATCGCCGGTGCTCGAAAGCGGTATCCACTTCGATCTCGGCCACCACGGTCGGCTCCACCTGCCCGTAGCGCAGTGGCTCGGGTCGGTCCAGATGCCCGGTCCAGCTTGCCGGCAGCGGCTGCGGCCAGGGGTGCGCGACGATGCCCCGGCGCTGCAACCGGGGTGGGGACAGCAGCGGCGCGAGCTCCCGGCGTTGGACCATCGCCAGCGGATGGCTCCTGCCGGCGTAGCGCAGGTGTCCCCGTCGATCGAACCGACCGAGGAGCAGGGTGCTCGGGTTGCCGAGGCTGCCGGTCACCCCGCCGATGATCGCCTCGGTCGCCGCGCGCACCCGGAACTTCTGCCATCCGCGCCGGCCGGGCTCGTACCGGCCGTCGAGCCGCTTGACGACCACCCCTTCGATCCCGGCCGTCGTGTAGGTGGTCAGCCAATCGCCCACCTCGTTCATGTCGGTGGTCTGCGGCGTGAGGGTCAGCTGCGCCGGCGCGGCCTCGAGCAGCTCCGCCAGCCGGGCCCGCCGCTCGAGCAGCGGCGCGTTGATCACGACGTGCCCGCCGGCGTCGGCGAGCAGATCCCACAGGACGTAGTGCGCCGGGTGTTCCCGCGCAATCATCAGCAGGCCCCGGCCGGCGGTGATCCGGCGCTGCAGCCGGGCGAAGCTGGTCCGCCCCCGCTCCCACACGATCAGCTCCCCGTCGAGGATCACCCCCTGCGGGAGGGTCTGGCGGATCGCCCGGGTGATATCCGGGAAGTACGGGGTCAGGTTCTTGCCGGCGCGCGACTGCAGGTAGACGCCGGCCGCATCGACGAAGGCGATAGCACGGAAGCCGTCCCACTTGGGTTCGTACGCCAGACGCGGCCCCTGCGGCACCGCGTCCACCGGCGCTGAGAGCATCGGGGCGACCGGCCGACGCAGCACCGGCTCGGGCCGGCCGAGGCTCACCCCGGCCGGGCCGAGCCACCCACGCAGCGCACCACGCTCATCCGGCCCCCTGCGGCGATCGTGCCGGACCGGCATGGCACGGCGGGCGCAGATTGGGCAGGGCGAATGGGTCAGTACCTTGAACACGGCGACGTCCCACGCGCAATAGCCGGGGGCCGTCGTCGTGTTCTCGGGGTGCCAGCTACGGGTGTAGCCACTTCCAACCGGCGAGGCAATTGTGGGTGTCGAAGATCGCGCCCTTGGGCACGTCGATCTCCATGTACGACGTCGCGTAGCCGCCGCCATCGAAGCCGTACTCCGGCGGCAGGGACAGCCCCCACCTGCAGTCGCTCGGGCCCGTACCCCCGTCAGTCGCCCACGTTCCCGGCTCGACAAGGTCATCCTTCTCGCACCACTCGACGTTCTTGCAGCTGGACCCGGCGACGTAGTGGCCACACTTGTCGGGCTTGCCGTCGATGCAGTCGCCTCCCTCGTCCGTCATCGTCGTCGGCAGCTTCGGTGTGTAGCTCGGCGAGCTGCTCGGTGACGGGGTGGGCGATGCGCTGGGCGTGGCGGCTAGGGTGGTGGCGGCAGCGGTGGGAGATGCAGTCGCCGCTTGGCGATTCGCCGCCTCCGGCTGATCAGAGCCACGTCCGAGCGCGAAACCGACGGCGAGGATGAGGACGGCAACAGCGACGGCAGCTGCGGCGATGAGGATTCGGCGTTTGCCGGCTGGCGCAGTCGCGGTGGGTTCGGTCATGCGCGGGGATCTTAGTGATCATCAGCGGCGTTGGTTGCCCTCAGGAAATCAGTGTCTCCAAGACGACACAAGATCAGGACTCGGTGGAGGCGAGCATCCCCGCGAGCCGGCAGACTGGATGGCGTGACCGGCCTGCCCGACCTCGAGCCGCCGGCGACGGTGGTATTCGAGGTGGCCACCGCGGACGGTCGCGCGCAGTTGCGCTACAACGGCGGCGTGCGCCTGGCGGAGGTGCGGGTGGCGTACCGGATGCTCACCGGGTCAGGCGGCCGCCCGGTCGACGAGGACCTCGACGAGGACGCTGTCACAGCGGTTGCACCGCAGGTCGTAGCGGGCGGTGTTCTCGGCGGACCCGACGAGCATGAGCGGGTGGTCGTCGTGTCCACGGACGTCCCGGGTGAGCCGGCGCCAGAAGTCGGTGGAGGCGAAGCTGGCTGCCGGCTCGACGAGCCTGGTGTGCTCAGCCACGGGCGTCAGGCCGCCGCTAGGCCGGCGGCCTGGTCGATGGCCCGGTGTAGCTCGGATAGCCGCACGGTGACGGTCGGGTCCTCGGCCGCGGCGGCGCGGGCCCGGGCGTCGACGAGTAGCTGCTTTAGGTACCGGCCCGGGTCGGTGCCGAGTCGGTCGGCCTCGTCCTCGAGCCAGCGCGCCAGCTCCTCGCCCGGTCGGATCGAGTACACGGACTTGACCGGCCGCGGCTGGTGCTCGACCTCGCCGGCGGTCCAGTCGACCGGTGCGTTGGCGGCGTTGAGAGCGTCTTCGCGGTTCATCCCCTGCCTCCTGACAGCATCTTCGCCACGGCGTCGCGCTCGTCGCCCTCCACGCGGCGGGCGCTGACGACGAGGTACTGGTCGTCGCTCTCCTCGATCAGGGTGACCCCGATGATGGAGCCGTTGGGCGCGTGCGCGGCGATGTGCAGCAGCGCCCCGATGTGGCGGCGCACCCGCGGGCGTCCGTGACGTAGGACGTACGAGGCGTCCTGCCAGGCCACGCCGTTCGCGGCGATCGCCCGGTAGCTCTCCTCGTCCCAGCGGATCTGCTCCTCCACCACGCCTCCAGTTTACACACGTAAACGCGGGTCAACGACCAGAACTGGCTGTGGGTGGAGTTCGGTGGCGAGTTACTCGATGCCGACATGGCCGGCGTCTACGAGCTTGAGCCCCTCGCCGGCGCTGGCCCGCCGTGGATTTACGCCTGGGCGCCGACGGGCGGCCTTTCGCCGCCGGACCGCGTCCGGTCAACCGACCCCGGCACGATGAAAGGGGCCCGCTGAGCCAACTCCCGATACGGGAAGGGCGCCGCAACCAACCCGGGCCTGAAGCAAGAACCGGCCAGCGCGGCGCCCTTCGGATGCCGTCAGAAGGCGCGGACGACGGTAATGGTGACGTTGGTGCAGGAGTTCGCCCAGCTGGTCAGGGCGTTCTTCTCGGCGGTGTCGACGGTGAGCCGCCAGCGGATCTTCGTGGCGACCCATTCGTTGATGTAGCGGCAGCGGGCGGAAGCGTAGGGCGGCATCCAGGTGGCCGGGTCCTGGTCGCCCTTGGCCTGGTTGACGTTGTCAGTGACGGCGACGAGGGGGCGAGAGTCGCCGAGGTCGTTGGCGTAGGACTGGCGGCGGCTGGTGGTCCAGTTCCGGGCGCCGGAGTCCCAGGCTTCGGCGAGGGGCACCATGTGGTCGATGTCGAGGTCGCTGGTGATGGTCCAGTGGGCGTTGTCGTAGTAGGAGTACCAGCGCCCACCAGACAGGGAGCAGCCGGATCCGATCGTGGGCTTGGTGGTGGCTTCGGCGATGAGGACCTCGTAGCGGGTGTTGCAGCCGTCGCCGTCGGCGTCGATCCAGAGCGGGAAGAGGCTGCGGTCGTACCCGGTGCGGACCTCGCTGGCCACGGGCAGGTTCGCCACCGCGGTGCGCAGGGCGGCGGAGTAGGTCTCGGCGTGGGCGGGGGCGGCGGTCAGGGCGGTGGTGGCGGTGATGGCGGCCAGCAGCGTGGCGGCCCATCGCAGGGTACGGGTCACGGTCGGCTCTCCCGTTCATCGAAGATAGCGGTACTTCGATATACACAGGTGCCGACCGGCATAGCAATGGTCTACAAGCGAACAACCGCAGAACAGCCGCTCCGCCGGCGGTAGCTGTCAGTCTCTCGCCTCCGACGGAGGCTGCTGGTACTGGTAGACCTCGGTGTCGTCAAGCCTGTCGGCGAGGAAGTAGACGTGCTCGACCGCGGGCGCAGCGACATCGCTCGCCCCGATGTAGAAGCCAGTCTGAGGCAGCTCGACCACCGCCGGCGGGCTGCCATCGGCGGCGACCTCCACGGGCATCAGTCTCCCGTCGACCGGTCCACCCATAAACCATGCCTCTACTGCCGCCATCCGGTCATCATGCCGCCCGCGTCTCTGCGAATGGCCAGGTGCTCGCCGCACCGCCACGCCCACCAGTCCCGCATCGGCCTGGTCGCCGAGCGGCCGGCCTAGCCGTGGCCGTCGTGGCAGTGTTCCGGCTCGTCGCAGACCAGCTCGCGGGTCTGCCGGTACGGGAAGCCGACCACATGCGTGTCGGCGCTGCGCCCGCTCGATGGTGTTCCGCGCCTCGTACGGCACGGTGGCTGTATCCAAAGAGGCGTCGGGCGCCCGGACCAATGGCGCTCGGTCGGTCTCGTATGTATGGCCTCTCACCTGTACGGTCATCCGGGCAAGGCGGAAGGCACGTGGAGTTGAGCGGCGGGGGAGTGGATGTAGGTGGCGGGTCGAAGCGGGGTGAACGTCGACAAGACGGTCTTTGTTGACGACTACGAACACGTTGCCGCTAAGCGGACCAATAATCCGCCGGCTGGTCTGGCGCACCTTGACCGCGATGAGACACCGGTACGCCGGCTCGCGTATGACCCGCACCTCGACCCCCAACTCGTGTGGGCGGGCAAGGCCGAGCGGAACGCCGTCGATGTACCCGCACCGTCGATCCACGTGCACGAGGAACTGTCCGCGCAGAAGATCATTGGGTCCGTGCGGCGGCAGCGGCTTCAGCAGCCACTGTTCGACCTTGACGTGCTTGACCCCGCTCAGGCGGTTGAGTTCTACGAGCACGACCTGAACTGGTCGAACAGGATGATCCTCGGCGACAGCCTGATGGTGCTGACGAGCCTGCTCGACCGCGAACGCATGGCTGGTCAGGTCCAGTGTGTGTTCATGGATCCGCCGTACGGCATCAGGTACCAGAGCAACTTCCAGCCCCGGATCAGCGATCGCGCGGTCAAGGACGGCGATGACAAATCGCTGACTCGCGAGCCGGAGATGATCCAGGCTTACCGTGATACATGGGAACTCGGTGTCCATACTTATCTGACGTACCTGCGTGACCGATTCGCTGTCGCACACGAGCTGCTTGCCGACACCGGCTCGATCTTCATCCAGATCGGTGAGGAGAACGTGCACCGCGTCCGCGCGGTGCTCGACGAGGTGTTCGGCGGCGAGAACTTCGTGAGCCAGATTTCCTTTGTCACCACGAGCGGCGCTGGTGCACCCGGCGAACTCCGGGCGCTACCGGCGACGGCCAACTACCTCGTCTGGTACGCGAAGGATCGCGAGCAGATGAAGTATCGCCAGCTCTATCTGGCAAAGCGCGGCGTGGGAGATGACCTCAACTACGCCTACCTCGAGCTGGCTGATGGCTCGCGACGGCGGATGACCTCCGACGAAATCAAGGGCAAAGTCGCTCTTCCCGATGGATCTCGCCCCTACCGGATCGACAACCTCACGTCTCAAGCGGTACGTGAGAACAGCGGGCGTTACACGGTCGAACTCGACGGGAAGCGTTACCAGCCAGCACGCGGCGTCTGGAAGACGGGTCCGGAAGGGATGGAGCGCCTCAAGGCGGCTCGCCGTCTCCAGGGAGGCGGTGGCAGCACTCTCAGCTACGTCCGGTATCTCGATGACTTCGATGCGCGCCCGCTGACGAACGTCTGGGACGACACCGTGCAGTCCGGCTTCGGCGCGGAGAAACAGTACGTCGTGCAGACCAACCCGCGCGTCATCGCTCGATGCATCCTGATGACTACCGACGCTGGCGATCTCGTCGTTGATCCGACATGCGGGTCAGGCACGACGGCCTTCGTCGCTGAGCAGTACGGGAGGCGGTGGATCACCACCGACACCAGTCGGGTCGCTCTCGCGATCGCCCGGGAACGCCTGCTCACCGCCCGGTACGACTACTACCAGCTTCTCGATCCAGGCCGCGGCGTCGACGGTGGGCTGAAGTACAGGACCCTTCAGCGGGTAACGCTGCGGTCGATCGCGCGGGGCGAGGAGCCGGAACAGGTCGTGCTATGTGACCTGCCGATCGTCGTCAAGGGGAAGGTGCGCGCGAGCGGCCCGTTCACCGTCGAGGCGCTGTCGCGTTACGCGGTCAATCCGACCGACGAGGCCCCGTCGGAGCCGGAGCACATCGAGATCGACGCGACCGACCATGTGCAGACGCTCCTGGCGGCGCTGCAGGCGCAGGGCATCCCGCGCCCGGGCAGCCGGCCATCAAAGATCGAGTCGCTGGCGCCGCTCGCCGGGGCTGGTGCACTCCAGGCGGAAGGTGTGGCCGACCTGGGCGGCAAACGGCGCCGGTTCGCTGTCGCGCTGGGTCCGAAGTTCGGCGCGATCACGATGGCGCAGGTCTCGGACGCACTGCGCGAGGCGATCGGCTTTGACATGGTGGTGTTCGCCGGGTTCGCGGTGTCCGCCGACGCGCAGGAACGCCTCGCCACCGGCAAGGTCGGCGGAACACAGGTGTCGCTGCTGCTGGCGAACCCGGATCTGCTCGTCGGCGACCTGCTCAAGAACACGAAGGCGTCCCAGACGTTCCGGCTCTACTCCGCCCCGGACGTCAAGATTGAGCAGGGCAAGGACGGCTACCGCGTCACGGTCGAAGGCGTCGACACCTTTGACGCCGCTACGGGCGAGGTCGTCTCCCACGGTCGGACCGGCGTCCAGGCCTGGTTCCTCGACGACGACTACGACGGCACCGTGTTCCGGGTGGCGCAGGCGTTCTTCCCCGTCACCGACGCGTGGAAGAAACTTCAGGCGGCGCTGCGCGGAACCGTGGACGCCGACCTGCTCGGTGAGCTTCACGGGTGGACATCACTGCCGTTCAACGCCGGGGAACATCACCGCGTCGCGGTCCGCGTCATCGCCCAGGACGGCAACGCCGCCGAGGTCCTGCTTCCGCTGCCCGGGAGCGCCTCCTGATGGCGAGCGGCGCGGCTGAGAGCGGTGGCGTCAGCACGGTCATCGAAGGCAACCCCATCATCAACAACGCCTTTGCGGAACCGACGCGCTACTGGCACTTCAGCGGCGTCACCCCGGAAATCCGCGACGGCCGCCGGACCGCGGGCTACCTGGCGCCGTCGCCCGACGGCCAGCTCAAAATCACCGACGATGTCATCCCACTCGCGCTGGTCAACGACCTCCGAGACCGCGTCAGGCAGTGGCGCGCCGACGGGTATGCCGGTGCCACAACGATCACACGCGACCTGTTTCGGCACTGGTTCGACGACGACCGGGTCGCGTCCGCCACGCGGCCGTTCTTCTGCCAACAGGAGGCCGTCGAGACCATAGTGTTTCTCGTCGAGGCGCCCGACCATCTCAAGGTCGGCGTCGACGTGCCGGGCTCCGGCGAGGCGTATGCACGCTGGGCGGTGAAGATGGCCACCGGCACCGGCAAGACGATGGTGATGGCCTTGGTCACCACCTGGTCGGGACTGAACAAGGCTGCCAACCGGCAGGACACCCGGTTCGCCGACCAGATCCTCGTTATCGCGCCCAACATCACCGTCCGGGACCGGCTCGCCCGTACGGGCGGCATCGACCCGACACACCCCGAGTCGCTCTACATCGAGTTCGGCCTGATCCCGCCGCAGTACTCGGCGCTGCTCGGTCAGATCCGCGTCCAAGTGATGAACTGGCACGGGCTCGCGCCCAAGGAGGATCCAAAGCGGTCCGTGCTCAAGCGTGGCCGGGAGTCCGACGCCGCCTTTTGCCGCCGGGTCCTCACAGACCTGTCGCCGACCGGTCGGGTCCTCGTCCTCAACGACGAGGCCCACCACGCCTACCGGTTCCCGCCCGACGCGGTCGCCCGTGGCGCGGACGCAGACGAGCTGCGCGAGGCGACCGTGTGGATCGACGGGCTGGAGCGGATCCACCGCCGCCGCGGCGTCCTGCGCGCGATCGATCTGTCTGCGACGCCCATGTTTCCCGGCATGTTCAAGGACCGGGCATGGAGGCCGTTCGAGTGGATCATCAGCGACTTCGCGCTGGTCGACGCAATCGAGTCCGGGCTCGTGAAGATCCCCCGCACGCCGACGGCCGACGACGCCGGGGAGGCCGTGCCTAAGTACCGCAACCTGTGGGAGCACATCCGCAAGACGCTTCCCAAGCGCAACCAGGCCGAGGCCGAGTCGCACCCGATGATGGACTACCTCGCCGAGGCCGACGGGCCGCTCAAGCAGCTCGCCGCCGCGTGGGAGGCCACGTTCACCACCTGGGAGGAGGCTGGCCGCGCCGTACCGCCGGCGATGGTCGTCATCGCTCACGACACCACTGTCGCGCGGCTGCTGGAAAAGCACATCGCCGAGATCGGCGAGGCCTCGCCGATGCTGGTCAACCCGAAGACCGGCGACCGCGTCACCATCCGCATCGACTCCGACGCCCTCGCTAAGGCCGAGGCTGGCGAGGGCAATGGCGCCGCCGAGCAGACGCGCGAGATCGTCGCCACCGTGGGCCGCGTCGGCAAGCCGGGCGAGCAGGTCCGCTGCCTCATCTCCGTCGCCATGCTCAGCGAGGGCTGGGACGCACGCAATGTGACGCAGATCCTCGGCCTTCGAGCTTTCGCGTCCCAGCTTCTGTGTGAGCAGGTCGTCGGCCGCGGCCTGCGTCGCTCAAGCATGAGCGATCTCTCCCAGCCGGAGTTCGTCGACATCTACGGCGTCCCGTTCCAGTTGCTGCCGATGGCGAAGGCCACCGGCGGGAAACCGAGCCCACCGCCCGACTACACCAACGTGCACACCGTGCGCGACCGGCCGGCCATGCGGATCGAGTTCCCGCGGCTCGTCCAGGTGGTACCGGATATCCAGGACACCCTGAGTATCGACCTGGACGCGATCGAGCCGATCCGGGTCACGCCCCGATTCGACCCGACCCAGACATGGGTCGAGTTCGACCTCGGCACCCCGCACGGCGGCATGGGCGGCGAGACACAGGACCGGGAGCGCGCCTACGAGAACTTTCGCGTCCAGCGGCTCCTGTTCCGCGTCGCTGCCGGGCTGATCGAGCCATACAAGAAGCCGTGGCTGTTTCCACAGGCGCTCCGCATCGCGCGGCAGGTCATTCGGCCGGTCACAGAGGGCGGCAAGATTGACTACGCGGACGGCGTTGACCCACGGGAGATCTGCAACCTCCGCTACCTCACCGTCATCCGTGAGCGGCTCTCCGCCGCACTACGGCCGGGCGAGGGACCGGAGCGATTTCTGCCGGCCCTCGACGAGTACCAGCCCACCGGCACCACCGACGGCTTGAATTTCAATGCACCCACCGACCGGTGCGTCCCCGCCGCCAGGAGTCACCTGTCACACGCCGTCGTCGACTCCGGCCTGGAACGCAAGATGTGCGCCGTGCTGGACGCACACGACGAGGTGCAGGCCTGGGTCAAGAACCACAAGCTGTTCCTGGAAATCCCGTACCTCTACTTCGGCATCACTCACCGCTACCGCCCGGACTTCGTGGTCCGGATGAAGAGCGGCCTGACCGTGCTCCTTGAGGGCAAGGGGATCCCTGACGAGAAGGATGACGCCAAGGCGACCGCCGCCCGGCGCTGGATTGAGGCCGTCAACACCTGGAACGGCCTCGGCACCTGGATCCACCGCATCTGCTACGACCCGGGCACGCTCGACGCAGACCTGAGTGCGCTTCACAGGACCGGTCTGGCGCCGGCGCCCCGGGGCGAGACTTTCCCGCCACCGTCCGATGAAGAACACGGCGAGGACCTTCGCAGGCACGGGCGACCTGACCGGCATGCCACGCGATGAGAAGCACGGCTAGCTCGTGAAGGTTGTCGACAATGCCAACCCCGCCGACCCATCGGCTGCTGAGCCTCGACCCAACCCTGCTGACCGCCGAAGGGGACGAGGAGCAGATCGAGGCAAAGGGTCAGACCCTCGGCGCGCAGGTTCGCGTCGAAGACGACGACTTCTAGTCTTGGTGAGGCAACGGTCCCGGCGTACAGCAGGCGAGGCTTTTCTCGCCTGCATTGAGGAGTGGCCGTGACCGTCAGGAGGGTCACGCTTCCGACGGATGACGCGTTCGCTCTTGCAGAGCGTCTACGCGTCCTCGTCGACCCCGAAATCCTTGCGGAAGTGGTGGACCGGCTGAGAGGTGCAGAGGAGGTTTTGACAAGCCGATACCACCGCACCGGTACGTGCCCGGAGATGCTTCCGGGCGATCCGTTACTTCTTGCAACCGAGTCCGGCCTCGGAGAAGACGGGTTCTGGCACCCACTGCATCCAGCCACAGGCGTCCCGCTTTGCGATCATGCCCGAGGGCAGGAACCTGCCCCAGCGCGGTCGGCGCCGAAGGAGAGGCAGCCGGTGCTCTCCACGCCACGAGCCGTTCGCTGTGCTCCACACCCGGTCAGCGGACTAGCAGAAGAGTGGCCAGCAGTGCATTGGCCCGGGTTTGCAGAATTTCCACCAGCACCGCCCAAGTCGTGGCCGACCCCGCGGCCACCCAAATGGTTCATCTGGTACGTGCTCTACCCCCTACAGAACGGACGATGCGCCGCCTGCCACCGTCGAGCACCCCAATCGATAGACCATTGCCATGACACCTATCTCGTACGCGGCCTCCTGTGTTCTGCCTGCAACAACGCGGAGAACAACTGCTGGCATGACCCCAATTGCTTTGCCGAGTACTACGCGAACCCGCCGGCGAAGCCCTTCCAGTGGGTCTACCCCGTTGGATGCAGCCATGGATCCTTCCGGCCACCTGTCCAGATCAGGGTGAACGGAGGGCTGGTCACCCCCTGACGCAGGGCCACGAGGGGCCGATCGCTTGCTAGCGCTGCTCCGCGTAGCTCGGGACCGGGGTAAACAGCGGTCCCCTGGCCCGCTGGCAGTCGGACCGGCATCTGGCAAGCGACCCCGGCGGGCTTGCCCCTGTCAGCCGGGTCTGCGGACCCATTCAACGAGGAAGTCGTGGGCTTCGGCGGGCAACGCCCATGAGTTGACGATGTCGATGGCCGCCTCGTGGTAGCTGCCTTCCGTGGCGGTCATGAACTGCTCAAGCTGATCGACGTGGGGCCGCCTCCTTGCAACCCGCATGATCGGGAGCAAAAGCAGGATCAGGGAGGCGCGGCTGTGTTTGCTCATCTCGCGCAGTGCCGCCTCATCGAATCGGGGCAGCTCCCGGTCCCAAAAGTTCTGCGGCAAGGCGGCGCGGGAAAGCCAATCACGGTTGGCGATGATCTGGGGGTAGTACGCTTCAAGGGTTTCATCCCACAGGCCAAGGGCTGGTGCCGTCTGGCCGACGGGTGGGGCGACCGTTTCCGCCAGTATCCTAGTGAGAACAGGAAGTATGGCAGCGCCGGCCACGTAAGTCAGTTCGTAGAGGATCGGGAGGCCGCGCTCGGCGAGGTCATCGGCGGTGGGCCGCTGAATAAGGCGGTGCCACATGCGGGCCGTCTCGGGTACGGCCCGCTGGGATAAGTCATCCGCGACCAGCCCTTTGATCAACTCCCCGGTGCCGTCCGTTAGAGCGATCGGTTGGTTCAGCAGCATCTCGTAAAGCAACCCGGCCGAACTGCTCAGGGGCATAACTCTGGCATTACGCTCAACGGCGTCCGCAATCGCACGGGCTATGCGGGCGGCGTTGTCCGGCGCGGTGACCGCCAGCAGCCCCGAAAGTGGTATGTCCTCTTCTGGAAAGACCTCCAGCTGGATCCTCCGACGGTCGGCCGCCGGTGCTGCACACGATCGGGCCACCACGCGAGTGACCACGTCGCGGAGCGTGGTGTTGTCCGGGGCAACGTTCTCCATGCACCGGGCGGCAAAGGACAGGTGGCTGACCGAGGCGCTGGCGACCTCGTCGACGCGGGCCAGCGCGAGGCGCAATACCCGGTCCGCGCCGTCGTCGCAATGGCGGTCCAGGATCTGCACTGCCAGCTGGCCGACAACGTCCCAGGTGCTGTCGAGGAGGTGCGGCTCCAACTGGCTCCATACCACCTCGGGATCGGGCTGATGCTTAACGAGTTGGGAGGCGGCGAAGAACTCCAGGAACGTGCGGTGCACGAACCCGTAGTGCGGTTGCAGGGCGTCGGAGCCCATGTCGGTGAGTACCCAGGCGCGGCCTGCGCAGAAGTCAAGGAAGTCGGCGGCGGCCTGAGCCGCTTCATCAGGGTCCTCGAACCGCTTGGTCTTCATGTATTCGGCGAGGAACGCGATCAGCTCCGCGCGTCGCAGCGCTTGGCGGCCCTGCGGGTCGGTGAATAGCCGCCAGGCCAGGCGCTGCACTGCTGGGCGGATGTGTGCCCCGTACCGGTGTGTGACATCGATGCCCCGTGACCGGTCCCAGGTCTCGAATAGCAGCTCGGCGCACTTCTCGTAGATCTCGGGCTTGTTGCGCGGGATGTAGTGAACGGTCGAGTACAGACCGCACAGCAGCGACAGCACCAGCGGGTTGACTCGCAGGTCGCGCGCCACTTCGCTTTCCCGCATGAACGCCTCGGTCAGCTGCCGGCGCTGGTCAGCGCCCAAGGTGGTGTCGAGCCGGAACCACCGGTTGGCGTACTGGTTGACCTGGGTCTCGTTGAAGGGGGCAATGTCGACGGTCGGAAACAGGTCAGAGTCGAGCGGGGCGTCTGGATAGCCGACGACGCGGGAGGTGGCGATGACGCGGGCAAGCGGGTACCGGTGGGCGAAGCCATCGACGAGCTGGGCGAATGATTGCCGGTAGGAGCTATCACCGAGTTCGTCGATGCCGTCGATGATCACCGTGGCGCGGCCGTTAAGAAGCAGATACTCGAGCGCGTCCGGTGGGGGGTTGACGTTGCCAGGGCGTCGGCACGCCGCCTCGAGGTAGTGCAGCAGCGTGTGGTGATCGGTGCGCAGTGACTGAGTGTGTGCACGGACGACGAGTAAGATCGGCACCTGCCCTTCCAGGCCGCCGATCTTGTCGGCCGCCAGGTCGTGGGCGAGCTTCGCGGCCAGCGTGGACTTTCCCGCGCCCGGGTCGCCGAGGATGACGAAGCGAACGGCGTTGTTCATGCCGTCAGCGAGCGCGAACGTCTCTGAGGTCGATGAATCCCACAAGGGGGAGGCGGCGGCCGGGCGCAGTCCTGGGGTGACGTACAGCTGGGCGTAGTCGACCTGGCGGTTCAAGTCGTGCGCGGCCATGCGCAGCTTCGCGTGGCCAGCCTTGGTCGCAGAGCGAACGGCCTTGGCGAACTGGTCAATTTCGTCGAGCGACTTGAGGCGGTCCAGCAGCTCGCTGTTGAGGACCCCGGCAGCGGCCACTCTGGCCGCCATCGCCACGGCGCGGCCGCTGTCGAGCGTTCCTGGTGCCGCAGTCAGTCGCACCGCGTGCACCGCGGCGTCCACCAGTTCGTGTAGGACGTCGGTGGCCTGTACCAGGTCCGCCCCGGCGAACTCGCCGTGGTGACGCAAGCCGTGCCGCAACTGCTCACGCAGCACGCTCCGCGTTTCGTCGGTTGTCGAGGCGAGGGAGGAGATCATGGCCTGGCGTACCAGGTGATCGAACTGAGCGGACTCGGCGAACTCCCGAAACCGACGGAGCTGCTGAGGGTCCAGGTGCTCGATGAACCGTTCGGTGTTCCCAGCGACCAGGATGCCGGCGGCCTCGGTGGCGATCTTGTTCCGCTGGTACCTGGTCAGCAGCTTCCGGCCGATGATGGTGCTGCAGTTGACGGCCGCCTTGGTAGCCAACGGACCGAGCGTCGCCATGTCCATGGACGATCCCCCTTTACCGCTGCCGCAGAGCGCGGTGTGGTAACGATAGGTGCGTTGACCGCCCACCCAGCGTGGGGCGCGGCTTCCTAGGCACGGTGCGCCGAGTCGGAAAGTCCGATCGGTCGGATAGGGCCACTTGTGTCCGCAGGAGTTGCGGCGTGGTTCCGGGCCGCAGGGGGCGTTGAGCTGAGAACCGGCACGCCTATCGTGGCGAGCCGGAGGTCGCCGACGGTGACGTGGCCGTACTGGCCGTCGTGGCCCGGGTAGAGCAGCGCTGCTTGCTGCACGCGGAGTCGGTGTGCGTAGCTGCTCAGCTGATAGAGCTCGTCGGCCTTCGGCTTGGCCTGCCAGTGGCGGTACTTGGCGTCGTACACCGCCACGGGCTTGTGCAGTTCGTCAAGGATGACGAAGTCCGCGTACGCCGTCATCGGCTGGGAGTCGTCGGTGAGCACCACGGGGTGTTGTGCTGATATTCGCTGTCCGGCTGGTAGTTGGTTCGCGAGCCAGTGGCCCACGTAGGTCTCCCAGACCTTCGTCATGTTGAACAGCACCGTGACGCCGGAGGCACCGGAGGCGGTGGGAAGCACGGTGTGGCCGGCGAGGACGAGCAATGCCAGCGCGTAGGCTTCACGGTATCGCGGCGGTACCAAGGTTGGGCGGCGCTGCATCAGTCGTTGAGGGTCTGCGACTTGCGAGATCGACGTGAAGCATGGGCCGAGTGCTCGCAGCCGTGCCGACAGTGCCGGGTCTGGGTAGTGCTGCTGTACGAGCACTCGGTGCGCGGCGGCGATGGTCTGATTGAGCAGGATGTCCTGAGTCAGGCGCTTGGCCTTGGTCACCAGGCGGTCGGGGCGCCCGAGATACTTCGCGAGGTGCGCGGTCACGTCGGGGACGCCGGGGTAGGGCGGCCGGGTGAAGGTTCGAGACTGGTATTCCTTGGCCAAGCCAAATCCGACGAGCCGTTCGGTTTCCCGAGCGAATGCTGTGGCGATCAGATCGACTAGGCCACGGCTGGCGCTGCCCGCGGCTGCGGTGTCGCGTAGCAGCACGGGCTGGCGTGCGGCCAGCCGCAGCAGCTCGCGGAAGTCCGCGAACGGAAAGCGGCTGGCGATGTCGACCGTGCGTCCTGATCCAAGCGTGAAGCGTCCAACGTACGGCCCGGGTTGAACGTCGAAGAGTCCTGGCTTCCCAGACGGCAGGACCTGCTGGATGACCCGGGGCTTGTCGCGTCGGGTCGCCGAGCCGCGGGTCAGCTGTGCCAGTTCACCCGCTTCCCGATCGGTGAGCACGACACGGCTGATCTCGTACTCGCGTAGACGCAGCATTCAGCTTCGCTCTGCGATAAGCGCACGGACATCCACGTCCAACCGCTCCAGCTCTTCTGGCCGCTCGAACCAGTGCTCTGCCAGATACGGGTATAGCTGGTAGGACCAGATGCCCTCGGCTGTTGCGGCGTCGATCTGCTCGACCATCCAGTACGAGTGGCCGGGGCTGACGGGTGATTGGTGACCGACCCGGTCGCGGATCAGGCGGAACATGCCGAGCAACAAATCGGCGTCTACATCAGAGCGTGTGCTGGACCACCTGGCCAGAACGTCGTCGCTGGGGTGCAAGTGAAAGGCGTTGAACCGGCGACGCAGGGCGAAGTCGACGAGCGCGAGGCTCCGGTCTGCCGTGTTCATCGTCCCCAGAATGACGACGTTGGGCGGCACCGAGAACTGCCGTTGTGAGTACGGCAGGACTGCTGGTTTGAGACCCCGGTACTCGAGCAGGAAGAGCAGCTCACCGAAGACCGCAGCAAGGTCAGCTCGGTTCATCTCGTCGATGACGAGGACGAACACGTCATCGGATGGGGCCCGGCGTGCCCGTTCGCACAGCTTGAAGAACACCCCATCGCGCGGGGTGTAGCGCAGGGCGCCGCCGTCGGCCAAGTCGGGCCGCAGGCCTTCGACAAAGTCCTCGTAGGAGTATGCGGGGTGGAACTGGACGAGTTCGACATGGTCGGGCGAGGTCGCGAGGTGGTGGGCGAGCTTCAGGGCGACCCACGTCTTCCCTGTCCCGGGCGGCCCGAAGAACACCGCTTGACGCATCGGTCCGTGTAGCGCTGCAACCCAACTGTCGATCTGTTCCACCGGCAGGTAGCACTGGTCTGCCACCTGTTCGGCGGTGAGTTGCCCGTTGGACGGAACGTCGATAGCCGTGGCTGGTTCGGCGACCGGGCCGGCGATGCTTGGCACGTTCGCAGCCCGCATGATGTTCGTGAGCACGGCGTCCGCTTCCTGCGGCGCAACACCGTGCTGTTCACGCCATGTCCGCAGGACCTCACAGAAGCGCTCATAGCCGACCTGACCGTCCGCGCGGAAGGTCTTCCCGGATACTCGAGCGAGGCCCTTCATCGTGGCATTGATGCACACTGCGAACTGTTCCGGGTCGCGCAGGTACAGCAGCATGCTTGGCAGCGACGAGCCCGCACCGGGCAGCACCGAACGGTCGGCGTACATGCGGCCCAGCAGCACCAACGCCTCGTTGGCCGGGGAGGTCCACAGCTCCGCGACGACGCGGTTGAAGCGGTCGATGTCTTCGGTCAGCTTGTTCATCACGGCCCCGGCGAAGCCGGGCGAAAACCGGTCCATGCGCATCTTGCCGGCCTGCTCATGCCGGTTGAACAGCCGCCCCAGCTGTAATGCCTCGTCGACGCTCATGGAGCCAGCGCGTTTGTCGAGCAGGTCGCGTGCATCCGTCTCCGCCTCGACACGTCCCGCCACGAACCGCTTACCGAAGATTTCCCGTACCTCGGCTAGCGATTGGGGTGTCGGGTCAACTGCTGACTGCGTGTCGTAGCCCATTGCTCTCCCTACGATCCCGGCGGCCAGGACTGGCCAACTCGCGTCGCCACGGCCACACGCTAGAGCAGCTGCCCACGTCGCGCTGCCTATCCGGCCGCAGTGCCATTGCCTATGCTCGTAGCTGTGACGGACCTGTTCGAGATCGTGGTGGTGCTCTTCGTCGTCGCCCGCGTGACCAGGCTGGTCACCGCCGACGAGATCACCCGACGACCCCGAGAGGCGATCGTGAGGCGGCTGCCCGAGGGCAGCGTGTTCGCCTACCTGCTGTTCTGCCGCTGGTGCCTGTCCGTGTGGATCGCCGCACCGGCCGCCGCCGGCTGGTGGCACCTGTCCGACGTCCCCCGCTGGTCGGGCTATTGGTGGGCCGACGTGCCCACCGTCGCGTTGGCCCTGTCCTACGCGACCGGCCTGCTGGTGCGCGCCGAGCCGGAGGAGTAGCGGCATGGCGTGGTGGGGTACGAAGCCCAACGTCGACAGCGCGGTCGGCAAGGCGACCGCCGTCGTCGCGTCGGCGGCGAAGATGCGCTACGAGTCCAGCGGCAGCCTGCGGAAGGTCACCAAGCAGGAGTGGCAGGACGAGGCGTGGCGGCACTACGAGCAGTGCGGGGAGCTTGCTTACCTGGTTGACCTCATCGCGAAGGCGATGGGCCGGGCCCGGCTGTACATCACGCAGGTCGACGAGCAGGGCCGCCCTGTCGAGACACCCGATCAGGCGCCGGCCGGCGTCAACGAAACGTTCCTCGGCGGCCCCGGCCAGCAGGCCGAGCTGCTGCACGACGCCGGGATCCAGCTCGGCGTGCCCGGCGAGTGCTACCTGATCGGCGAGCCGGAGAAGGACGACGCCGGCAACGCGACCGACCGGGAGCGGTGGTTCATCGCGTCGACCGAGGAGCTGCAGGAGCGCGCCGGGACGTACGTGCTCGACCAGGGCGACGGGTCGCGTGAGCTGGAAGCCGACGAGACGGTTATCGTCCGCATCTGGGCACCGTCCCCGCGTAAGCACGCCCTCCCGAAGTCGCAGGTGCAGGCCAACCGGCGGGTGCTGCGGCTGATCGAGCGGCTGACGCAGTACGTCCAGTCGCAGATCGACTCCCGGCTGGCCGGCGCGGGCATCCTGCTGCTGCCGAACGAGCTGTCGTTCGCCGCCGCCGAGCAGGAGGAGAACCCCGAGGACGGGGTGACGTCGTTCCTGGCGACGCTGACCGAGGCGATGACCACCGCGGTGAAGGACCGCGACTCGGTCGCGGCCCTCGTGCCGATCGTGGTGCAGGGCCCTGCCGAGCACCTGGAGAAGGCCCGGCTGCTCAGCTTCGCCACCGAGCTGTCGGCCACGGTGCCGTCGATGCTGGACGGCGCGATCCGGCGGCTGGCCCTCGGCCTGGACGCCCCGCCGGAGATGCTGCTCGGCATGACGCAGGCGAACCATTGGGGCGCCTGGATGACCGACGAGGCGACGATCAAGTACCACGTCGAGTCGAAGCTGGAGCTGTTCTGCGCGGCGCTCACCCAGCAGATGCTGTGGCCGGCGCTGGAGGGCGCGCCCGGCGTTGCCGACGCGAAGCGGTGGATCGTCTGGTACGACACCAGCGAGCTGACGCAGACCCCGGACAAGGGCGCGGACGCGAAGGACCTGTACGGCCTCGGCGAGCTGTCCGGTGACGCGCTGCGCCGCGAGACGGGGTTCGGCGACGGCGACAAGCCGACCGAGGACGAGCGGGAGCTGCGCCGGCTGCTGGAGATCATTCGGACGGTGCCGGCGGCGGGGCCGCTGCTCGTGCAGCGGCTGCTGGAGGTCGCAGGGGTGTCCGTCGACCTTGACGCGGAGGCGTTGAGGCCGGCCCCGCAGCCGGAGCTCCCGCCGGACGGCGAGCCGCCGGCCGAGGAGGAGGAGCCCACCACAAAGGAGCCGCCGCCCGGCGACACCGAGGACCGCGGCCCGCCCGAGAGGGCGGCGATCGCGGCCGCGGTGCCCGACCCGCTGAGCGAGCCGTTCGTGGCCGCGTGCGAGGTGTTGGCGCTGCGGGCGCTGGAGATCGCCGGCAAGCGAGTGCTGGGCCGCGAGCGGTACCGGCACAACGGGTTGAAGGCGTGGGAGTACCACACGGTGCGCCAGTCCACACCGACGTCGGTCCCGCGGCTGCTCGACGGCGCGTGGACGGCGGTGCCGGCGGTGGCCGCGCGGCTTGGCGTCGACGCGGAGAAGCTGACGGCCGCCCTGACCGCGTACGTCGGCGGGCTGCTGGTGACCGGGGCGCGGCACGACGTCGCCGAGCTGCGCGAGCACCTGGCGCAGACCGTCGCCGGGGACCTGGTGCCGGCGTGAGCCCTGCGACCGTCCTCGTGCCGGACCTGGTGCAGGCCCACGGCTACGCCTGCCAGCGGTCCCGGCACGGCAAGGGCTGCGAGCGGCTGCGCTGGACGATGTGCCGCACCTGTGGGTGGTGGGGCGACCTGTGGGAGGGCGACCAGCCGCCGCTGACCGACGCCGGCCACGTCTGTGACCCGGCCGCCGTGGCGCGGCGGAATCTCGTGAGGAGGAGGACCGATGGCTGACCCGGAGAAGGTGACCCTGCCGCAGCTGCGCGCGGCGTTCGCGCCGCTGGGCATCTCGCTGGACCTGGACTTCGTGCGGCTGGAGCTGGCCGACGACAAGCTGACGATCCACCGGCTGGTGCGGACCCCGGGCGGGCTGCCCGCCTGCCGCGCCGAGGGCGGCGTGCAGTGCGAGGCGACGGTCGTGCAGGTCGTCGACGAGCTTCCCGCCGCCACGCAGGCCGCCGCCGAGGCGGGAGGCTGAGCCGTGGCCGACAAGCCGGACCCGTGGCTGCCGCTGCGCCTCGACCACGAGGCGCGGGTGGTCGTCGCTGAGCGGCGGGTGCTGCGGGCCGCCCGGAAGGCCCTGCGGACGTGGCTGGCCGATGCCCGCGCCGTGGCGCTGCCGGTCACCGCGGCGGCGCTGCCGCCCGACCCGTCGGCGCTCGCCGGCGCTGGGCAGGCGTGGTTCGAGGCGATGACGGTGCACCTGGTGCCGGCCGTCGACAAGACGTTCCTCGAGGGAGTCGCCGACGCGGGCGGCGACGTCGAGCTGCTGCGCGTGGCGCAGATGAAGGACGAGTACCTGGCGGCGCTGCCGAACCGGCTGGTCGGCGTGCCGGACTCCGCGTGGCAGCTGGTCGTCGCGGCGGTCGCCGAGCTGACCGGCGAGGGCGCGAGCATCCCGCGGATCCGCGACGCCATCGAGGGGATCCTGGGCGAGCGGTCGTGGGAGGACCGGGCGGTGACGATCGCCCGGACGGAGACGATCGGCGCGTACAACGCGGGGACGCTGACCGGGTGGCTGACCGCCGAGCTGGCGCTCGACGAGAAGCTGGACAAGGTGTGGGTGGCCACGCACGACGAGCGGACCCGGAACGACCACCGGGACGCCGACGGGCAGCGGGTCGCCCTGGACGGCGTGTTCATGGTCGGCGGGGTGCCGATGCGGTACCCGGGCGACCCGGCCGCGCCGCCCGGGCAGACGGTGAACTGCCGCTGCACGATGATCGAGGTGGAGGCCGACGAGCCCCTGCCTGTGGTCCCGAAGCACCCGTGGCCCCGGCGTGACCGGGCGACCGGGTTGGACATCACGGTGACGGCGGCGGCAGCCGCGAAGGGTGGCAAGCATATGGCGACGTGGAAGGGGACGCTGGCGCCGCTGGGTGCCAAGTCGGGCGACCGGCGGATCTTCGCGGCGGACGGCGAGTGGTCGTTCCGCGACCTGCCGCTGGCGCTGCGGTGGGCCCGCGAGGACGCCCCGGGGCATGAGGGCGCGGTGACGATCGGCCGGATCGTGACCGGCGAGGTGCAGAAGTCGAAGCTGGTCGGCGCGGGTGACTTCATCGACGCGGTGCCGGAGCTGGGCGAGGCGCTGGAGCTGCTGCGCCAGGGCGTGCTGTTCCCGAGCGTGGACCTGGACGACTTCGAGTTCGTGTTCACCGACGCGGACGGCAAGCCGATCGAGGAGATGTCCGACGAGGAGTGGGACGCCTTCATGGAGGCCGGCGAGGAGCCGTACATCACGGTGACCAAGGGCCGGGTGATGGCGGTGACGCTGGTCGGCACGCAGGCGTTCATGGAGGCGAAGCTGGAGCTGGTCGACGACGAGGAGCCGGCCGACGGCGAACCCTCCGATGAGGAGCCGAAGGAGGAAGAGGCGGTCGCGGCGTCCGGCGCGGCGGCGGCGAAGAAGCAGGTCGCGCCGCTGTACCCGCCTCGGGCGTGGTTCGACGACCCGGGCCTGGCGGAGCTGACGCCGATCACGGTGACGGCCGACGGGCGGGTGTTGGGGCACCTGGCGGACAAGGACTGCCACCTGTCGTTCCTCAGCGGCGGGCAGTGCGTGATGCCGCCGGAGGAGGGCGGCTTCGACTGGTTCCACCGACCGGAGATCCAGACGGCCGAGGGGGAGCTGGTCGCGGTCGGGCACATCACCGCTGCGACCGGGCACGCCGACCTGTCCGCGAGCGCGGCGGCCGCCGTGGAGCACTACGACGACACTGGCACGCAGGTCGCGGTGGTGCGCGCCGGGCGGGACGCCCATGGCACGTGGGTCGCGGGGTCGCTGGTGCCGGAGGCCACCGAGGAGCAGGTGCAGCTGCTGCGCCGGTCGCCGCTGTCGGGGGACTGGCGGTGGATCGGCGGGGCGCGGCAGCTCGTCGCGGCGCTGTGCGTCAACGTCGGCGGGTTCCCCGTCGTGCGGGGCCGCTCGTCGGGCGGGCGGGCGTACGCGATGGTCGCCTCCGGCTGGGCAGGCTGGCGTCCGTCCGACTCGGAAGGCCGGCGGCCGGATGCGCCGCTGTCGCCGGCCGCCTTCGAGGCGGCAGTGCGGCGGGCGGTGGCCGCCGGGTTCGCCGCCGAGCGACAGCGTGCCGTGAACGCGGCGGCGGCCGAGCGGATTGCCGCGTCGATCGGCCGGGACCGCAGGACGCTGGTGGCGGCGCTGTCCGCCGAGGTGCATGGGGAGTAGGGGAGGAAGCAGTGGGCTGCAACTGCGGCGCGCGGCGCCGGGGCGCGACGGTGTGGGTGCTGTCCTACGGGGATGGCCGGCAGGGCGGCGAGTACGGGTCGAAGACGGACGCGGAGATCGCCGACGTGCGCAAGGGCGGCGGCGGCACGATCCGCCAGGTGCAGAAGTAGGGGACGAGACTGGCAGGCTCTGTTGATCGAGTAGTCGGAATTCTCTCATCAACGTCGTTAGGGTGACGCTCTGTCACGGGCCGAGACCTGAGCCGCCCGTGCCGAGCATCCGCATCTGCCGACGAGAGGCACTCCGCAGCGACCCAGAAGCAATGAGTCCTTTTCATCGTGATCATGCTGGTCACGGCGGGTGTGAGTAGCCCGGAGATCGATGAGGGCGAGGCTCCAGGTAAGACAGCAGGCCATCAACCACGCACACGCCCGAATCCGCGCCCGCGGCGAGCGCGCCATCGCCACGCTCAAATGCTGGAAAGCCCTGACCAAACCTGCGCTGCTGTCCCCGCCGCGCAACCGCGATCGTGCAGGCCATCCTCATCCTGCACCACAAACCCATCAAGGGCCCTCGCCGTGCGGCGAGGGCCCTTGATGGGTGAACCGTGCGGGTGTCAGCTGGTCAGCCAGACGGGCTTGTCGAGGGCCCACTTGACCATAGTGTCGCGGAGGGTCTTGAGGTCCTGGCGGCGGCTGCGGGGCGAGAGGGACCCGACGGTGAAGACGTTGTCGGGGACGTGCTCTACCCAGATGCTGGCGGCGGTGACCGGGCCACCCATCGACGGAGCGAGCTGCACGAAGAACTCGGTGACGTCCTCGTCGTCGAAGGCCTGGCGGTCGGTGAGTTCGGCGTACACCCCGGCGAGTATCCGCAGCATGACGGTGGAGCCGAGCATGTTGCTCGTGCGCAGGTCCTGCGGGGTTACGGTGCCGTCAGCGACGGCCTCCAGCGCGGGGAAGGCGGCGAGCAGGACATCGAGGAAGTTGTTGGTCTTCTCCACCAGTTCGCCCTCGTCAAGCTCGTCCTCGAGGCGGCGGCCGACGCGGCCGTCGATGCCGACGGCGATGGTGCGGATGATCTCAGCGACCTGCTTGGCGCCGACGATGTTGGGGTTGCCGCGGCCCATGCGGTCCTGTTCGAGGTCGACGCGGTCCTTGAACAGCGCATGCTTCATGACCCCGTCCAGGGCGCGGTTGACGACCTTGCGGCTATCGAAGCGGGCCTTGACCGAGGAGGTGATGCCCAGGGCGTTCTCGGCGATGTCGAAGAACATCTGCTTGTAGGCGGTCTGGTCATCCTCGATGAAGATCTGCAGCGAGGTGCGGTCCCGAGACAGCCGGGCACGCTGGTCGGTGAGCTTGTCGATCTTGACCTGGAAGTTGTCGAGGACGGCCTGAACGTCGCCGTTCTTTTTGGCCACGGCGAGCATGCTGCGGGCCTTCTCCAGATCGGCGGCGATGCCGCGGATCGCGAGGTGGATGCCGAGGGTTCGGTGCTGCCCGTCGAGGATCCGCAGGTCGGTTCGGGCGTCGGTCGGGAACGAGATGATCCCGAACTGGGTGCCGGAGACCTCCTCCTTCACCTCGAACTCGAAGATGTCGGGCGCGCGCAGCACGAGCGCCGGCGCCACCCAGTCAGGGGTCGCCCGGATGTAGTCGCCGAAGTCGCGGGCGTGGGCCTCCTTCACCTTGCGGTTGCCCTCGGTCGGGTTGTTCGGGTCCGGCGCCGGCAGCAGGTCGGCGATCTGGGTCAGGGACAGATCGAGGGAGAAGACGGTGCGCCCGCCCTGCTGGTAGCGGGTGGCGTAGAAGCGGATGTTCGGGTCGTAGCCGGTCGGAACGGTCACGTGGAGCCCCTTAGTGGTTTGACTGGCCCATCTGCTTCCAGAGTAGCAGATTAAGATCTTAACGCAAGAGTTAATCCGCCTACGACCTCAATAAGATCTCGCGTGGGAATCCGGTGAAGGCCAGGAGGTCGTCGCGGACGTCGGCGAGGTATTCGGCGGCGGCGGGGAGCTTCGCCTCGATCGTGGTGATGGCCCGCTGGAACTGGGCTCGGACGGCGTCGGCGTCGGGTTGGTCGAAGATCGTCCGCACGAGGGCCGCGATCATGGCTGCGCGACTTGGGCACCTTCCTGAGCAGGTTGCGCAGTGGGCATCAGAGATGACCAGCTGGACGCCGGACAGGCCGCGGTCGGTCAACGAGCGTAGGAACGCCAGCCGGCGCCGTCCTCGTCGGAGGCCACGTCCAGGCCAAGGACTTCGCGTTGCCCGCCGGCGTTGACGCCGACCGCGACGAGCGCGTGGACGTTGACGCTCCGGCCGTGCTCGCGGACCTTCATCGTCAACGCGCCCATCCAGACGAACGCCTGCTCGGCCCGCCGACGGTGGGTCAGTAGCCAGTCCGGAAATCACGAATCGGTACGCAGCTTCGGCACCGCGAGGTCGATACTGGTCGGCTCCGTTGACCAAGTAGTCGGTCCTCGCTGCCCCGGGGACCCGGCAGCCGCCGGCCGTCCTCAGGTACTGGCCTCTCATCATCGTCCAACCCGAGCTGCCTTGATCGGAACCAGCTCGCCGCTGCGTTACGCTGTGCCGGTACTGCCGATGCTGGCTGCGGGCCGGTCGGGGATGAGATCCCTACCGTGCTGAGGAGCCGACGGTGGACTTTCAGATTCCTCCGAGCCTGGACGGGCTCGATCTCGACGCGCTGACCGAGCTGGAGAGCCAGGCCGTCGCGGCGTTCGACGCCCTGCGAGATGACCCGGCCCTGGACGCCGATGGCCTCGCCCGGCTGCGTGAGCTGGCCGCGTTCGTGCAGTCGGTGCGCACTGAGCAGGCGCGGATCGAGCAGGCGGCCGAGCGGGTCGCCTCCGAGCTGGACGACCTGACCGCGACGGTGCACGGCGCTCCGGAGGGCGGCGATGGCGACGGTGACGAGGGCGACGGCGGCGAAGCCGAGGAGGAGCCGGCCGAGGAGACGCCTGCCGAGGAGCCGGCGGCCGAGGAGCCGGCGCCGCAGCAGCCCACGCCGGTCGTCGCGTCGCTGGCCCGCCGGGCGGCCCGACGTCAGTCGAAGCCGAAGGTGACCAGCGCCGGCAAGTCGGCGGTTATCAAGGCGGCGGCCGACGTTCCGAATGTGCCGCACGGCCACGTGTTCTCCTCGGTGTCGGAGGTCGCGTCGGCGTTCGACGACAAGTTCGCCGGCTTTCCCCGTGGGGTGGGGGTCGCGACCCGCATCAAGCAGAACGTGGCCCGGGTGGAGCTGCCCGTCGACCAGGCGCTCGTCGCCGGGGGCAGGGGCCTGACCGACATGGAGCTGGTGGAGCTGGCCGCGTCGGAGTCGCGGCTGTCGGGCGGCAACCTCGTCGCGGCCGGCGGATGGGGTGCCCCGTCGGAAACGCTGTGGGAGCTGTGCGAGGGCCTGGAGACGACCGAGGGCCTGCTGGACCTTCCGGGCATCACGATCCCGCGCGGCGGCGGTATCAAGGTCCCCGCCAACCTGGACTTCCGCGACCTGTACTCGGGGATCGGCTTCGTGCAGACCGAGGCCGACAGCACCGCGGGGGTTGACAAGTCCTCGTACCGGGTGCCGACGGTGAACTGGGCGGAGACGCGCCTCGAGGTGGACGGGGTGCAGATCGAGCAGGACATCGTGCAGAACGCGGTGTGGCCCGAGCTGACCCGGGACGTGGTGCGGCGGGCGCTGACCGCGCACGAGCACAAGATCAACGCACGGGTGATTCAGCGGATGGCCACCGCCCCGGGCCAGTCGACGCAGTTCGCGCTGACCCTCGGCGGCGACGTCGACGGCGACGAGACGACCACCGCGCTGCTCGGCGCGATCTCCCTCGCCGCGACGGACTACCGGTACCGGTACCGGCTGGGCCGCCGGCAGCTCCTCGAGTGCGTGGCACCGCTGTGGCTGATCGACTGGATCCGGGCGGACATGTCGCGCCGGGCCGGGGTGAACTACCTCGACGTGACCGACGAGCAGATCACAGCGTGGTTCACCCGACGGCACCTGCGCCCGCAGTTCGTCTACGACTGGCAGGACGGATACGCCGACGCGGGCGGCAACGGGTTCGGCGGCAGCGTCACCCCGGGCCAGTGGCCGGGCACCGCGGACTTGCTGATCTATGCGCCGGGCACGTGGGTGAAGGGCTCCAAGCCGATCATCGACCTGTCGGCGGTCTACGACAGCACGAAGCTGAAGGACAACGAGTACATCGCGCTGTTCACCGAGCAGGCGACGCTGCTGGTGAAGCGGTGCTTCGTGTCCTACAAGGTGAGCGTGCCGCTGTGCCCGACGGGCGTCACCGGCAGCACCGTGGCGTTCGACTGCTCGGCAGTCTGAGCTACCCGTTTGACGGGGCCGCGCCCTGCTGGGGCGCGGCCCCCCGCCACGGAGGAGATGACGGGTGACGCAGCCCCTGGTGTATGTGGACGCCCCGGCGACGACGCCGTACCGGTTCGGGCTGTTCTCGGCTGCGGCCGTGGTCGACCCGGCCGACCAGCGCGAGTTCCAGGCCGGGGTGGAGTGGGAGCCGCAGTGCGTCGACGCGCCCGCCCCGACGAGCGCCGCCGCGGCCTCGGACCCGGCGCGGGCGCCGATGACCCTGCCGGACGGGGTGCCGAGCGTGAAGGCCGGCGTGATCCGGCTGTACGCCGGGCTGACCGGCCGGTCGGTGGCCCGGCCGGACCTGCTGGACCGGGCTCGCCGGGCGATGGGCATGGTGGAGCAGCAGTCGCTGGAGCACTACGTGTGGACCGGCGAGGGCGGCAACGACGTGTTCCTGGCGGAGGCGGACACGGAGGTGCTGGCCGGCTCGGCAGCGGCGCCGGTGCCGCTGGAGAAGGGCGTGGGCCTGCTGGAGGAGCACATCGGCGACAAGTCGGGTGTGCTCGGCGCGGTGTGGGCTCCGCGGTGGACGTCCGGCTGGTTCGCGGGGAAGAGCCTGACGCGGATCGAGGGTCCACGGCAGGTGGCCCCGCTGGGCAACCCGCTGGTGTTCGCGCAGACGACCGGCGTCGGCCCGGGCGGTGTGGAGCCGGGCGCGGACGAGGCGTGGCTGTACGCGACGGGGCCGGTGATGGTGCGGCGGTCGGCGGTGTTCCTGCCGAAGCTGCCGGAGGCCCTGGACCGCACGGACAACGAGGTGTTCGCGGTCGCCGAGCGGTTCTACACGGTGGGGTGGAGCTGCGCGGTGGCGGCGGTGAAGGTCAAGCTGCCGGGCGTGCCGGCGTAGGAGGAGACATGGCGCTGATCTACCCGAAGGACCGCGAGGACGCGAAGGCCCTCGCCCAGCAGCTGCTCGACGCGGCCGGCGACGAACGGCACGACGAGGTGCGGACGACGACGGACGGCCCGGTGGGGCTGGCGTTCGACGTGCCGGAGGACCTGGCGCAGAAGGTGCTGGGCTCCGGGGACGGGCGGCAGCTCGTCGAGACGCCGGAGCAGCCGGCGACGACCGTGCAAGGCACGTCGGCTGACGCCGGGGCCGACGGGTCCGGGGCGGACGCCAAGTCGGCGGACGGTTCCTCCCAGCCGTCGACGAAGGCGTCCCGGTCGACCTCGCGCACGCGGAGCTGACTGGTAGCCCCACGCCCCGGACCGCGCCGCCCTGCCTGGTTTCTTCCCCGTGCCAGGCGGGGCGGCGCTTTTTGTGTGACCCGCTCCACGGTCCGAGGCGTACATAAAACTTGTATGCGAGGCTGAAATTCGCATACAATGAATATGTACGTCATGCGCTACCCCTACAGGAGGGCTGAGAGATGGAGAAGCGGGTCAACGAGCTGGCCGGGCAGTTCGGCGTCGAGGCTGAGGCCGCCGACCAGTGGGGCCTGATCGCCCAGCTGGCGCGGGCGGTGGTGGAGGCCGAGCGGGAGCTGGAGCGGCACGCGCGAGAGCTGACCGGGGCGACCGAGGACGCGGTGGTGACCGCGAAGGCGGGCGACCTGCGGACGTCGGTGCGCGGCGACCTGCTGGCCGCCGTGAGCGACAAGGCGGCGGCGCTGGACTCGGCGCTGGTGAAGGTGGCCGAGCGGCGGCAGGCCCTGGCGATCGTCGCCGAGAGCGTGAAGGCGGCGCGGCCGAAGCCGGCGCCGGAGCTGGCCGAGGGCGACGTGGTGACCTGGACGTGGGACGGCGTGGAGCACCGCGGCGTGGTCGACCAGGTGGCGGGCAGCGGCGTGATCGTGGTCGACCCGGACGAGGTGCGGTGGCACCTGCCGGCCGCCGAGCTGGCGAAGGTGCCGCCGGCGAAGGTGGACGACCACCTGGGGTGCCAGGGCTTCGACCACCAGGAGTTCTACTGGCACTGCTACACGCACGAGCTGTACCGCCAGTCGTTCTGAGCGAGCGGCCCGACGCCCCTCGCGCCCCATGCGGGCGCGGGGGCGTCGCCGTTGTGTGGCCCGCTCCACAGTCCGAGACGTACATAAAACTTGTACGCGGCCCTGGCAGTCGCATACAATGAATATGTACAGCAAGCCGCCCGACTGCGTGAGGAGTGCCCGATGGCCCGCGAGATGAGCTACCAGATGACCCGGACGATCGAGGCGCTGGACGCGCTGACCGCCAGCTACCGCGAGCGCCTGGTGGCCGGCGAGGGCCTGTTCCCGCGCGAGACGGAGGAGCAGGAGCGTGCCCGCCTGGCCTACAACCGGGCGGCGCGCGAGCACAACGCGCGGGTGTACGCCGAGCGCGAGCGGGTGGCGCGGGAGAAGCAGGCGGCCGAGAACGCGGCGGAGGTGGCGGCGGTGCGCAAGCGGCTGTGCGACAGCTGCTTCTGCGAGCTGCCGGCGTCGGGCGTGTGCGGCAACTGCTGACCGAGCGAGCGAGAGAGAGGGAGCTGACCATGACCGTCGAGCTGATCGAGGCCGAGCCGAGCGCCGAGCAGTGGGAGGTCGTCGCGCTGTCCGAGGTGGAGGACGGCGACGTCGTGTCGTTCGACCTGGCGGCGCTGACCGAGCGGCGGCACGAGAGGGCCCCGCGCGTCGACTGGACGCGGGTGATGGAGGAGGCCGCCGCCGTGGCGTGGAAGGCCGACCTGGGCGGGAGCGTGCGCCTGGACTTCTACGACCTGGCCTGCGAGACGGTGGTGGGCCTGCCCGAGATGGAGGTGTTGCGGCTGGTCTGAGCCGCCCGAGCGCCCCCGCAGCCGATGTGGCTGCGGGGGCGCTGCCGTTCCCGCCGGCGGGAGAGCTGCCGGCAGTTCACGTGGAGGAAGAGCATGACGACAACGACGGTGGCGCGGCGCGCGAACGCCGTGCCGAGCGACCCGAGGGAGCACGCGCGGGCGATCGCCGAGGCGGTCGACGAGGCGTGGCACAGCCGGTACGGCGGCTCGCGGATCGAGGTGCCGATGAGCGTGGTGGCCGCCCTGGCGCTGGTGGCGCGGGAGGCGTCGGACGCCGACCAGCTGGACCGGCTGGGCGAGGCGGCGGAGCGCCTGGACCCCGAGGGCTTCTGGCTGCTGGTGCAGCGGCTGTGGTGCGAGTTCGCGGCGCTGCGGCCGGACCTGAACCCGCGGACGAAGCACCTGTGGTACTGGATCGACGAGGAGCCCGACGAGACGACGCAGCGCGCGATCCACGCCGTCGGCCAGGCGGCGCTGCGGCGCGGGATCTTCGGCCGGTGGGGCGCGGACGGCTGGGGCGACACGGACCTGCTGGGGATGCTGCTCCAGACGATGAAGAGCCACGGCGGCCGCAAGGGCATCGGGCAGTTCCTGACGCCGGAGAGCGTGACGCTGCTGCTCGGCCGGATGGTCGCGCCGGACGAGGGCGCGAGGGTCCTGGAGCCGTGCGCCGGGACGGGCACGATGCTGCTCGGCGCGGCGCAGGCGATGCGGGAGAACGGGCTCGACCCCACGAAGTGCGAGTGGTGGGCGAACGACCTCGACCCGCTGGCGGCGGCGCTGTGCGCGGTGAACCTGCACCTGTGGGGGCTGGGCTGGCGGGTGGTCGTCGGCTGCGGCGACGGGTTGCAGGACGCCTGGATGCACGAGGCGCTGCGGGACCGCCAGGTGGCGATCGACGAGATGCAGGCGGCGTGGCGGCAGGCCATGCAGATCGTCGCGGTGCGGCAGCTGCTGGACCTGCCGACGCCGGAGAGCGACTTGGAGCGGGCCATGCGGAAGGCGCGGCCGAAGCCGCCGCCCCCGCCGCCGCCGGCGCCGGCCTCGTCCACGTTCGACGCGGAGGCGGCGTACCGGCAGGGCCGGCTGTTCTGACCGGCCGGTTGTGTGACGCGCTACACGGCCCCCTGCGTACAGAAGATGTGTACGCGGGGGAGTCGGTCGCATACAATGAATATGTACAGCACGCGCACCCTGAGTAGCGGAGGCGGAGATGGAGAAGCTCGTGGAGCTCTTCGAGGTGACCGAGTGGCGTGGCGGGGCGGTCTACCGCACCCGGTACGTCCGCGACGAGTGGGTGGACGTCGACGCCCGCGCGCCCGAGGGCTTCGTCTACGCCAACAAGTCGACGAGCTACGAGGGCCGGACGCTGCGGATGCGTCGGGCCTGACCGGGTGCCGAGGACGAGGAGAGGCTGAGATGGCGGAGAGCACGGTGCAGGCCGGCCGGCGCGCGGCGAGCGCGGCCGGCTGGCTGGACGAGAACGACTGCTGCACGGAGTGCGGGGAGCACTTCTCGGGGCCGTGCGCCCCGGGGTGCCCACGCGGCGAGAGTGCGACACGCGGCCGGCGCACCTGTCCTAGTGGCTGCGTAGGCGGGGCTGGGCGGGTGCCCGGCCCCGGTGCGGAGCCCCTAGCCGGGGTTCTGCTGTCCGGTCGCTATTGACGATTGCGGCCGGACAGCGCAAGGTAACTGTCCGAAGCAAGACCCGGTTCACGTGGAGGTAAACCATGGGTCTACGCGCGCTGGTCGGCACCGAGGGTGCCGACGGCACGTACGTCGCGCGGCACGTCCAGCACGACGGCTGCCCGACGATGGTCGTCCCGGCCCTGTCGGTGCTGCTGCACGAGCTGTGCGGCCACAGCCCCGAGCGGGCGGCGGCGGTCCTGTTGCAGAACGACTGGTCGCGGCTCTACGCGGTGCCCGGCACGGGGTCGACCGGCCACGTGGCCGGCGTGCCCTCCGAGGGCTACCCGGTGCAGACCGGCCGGATCGCCGAGGCCCGCGCGGGCGACCGCGAGTGGGCGTACCTGTTCGGCGGCCACCGGCTGCACGTCTACCTGGGGGTGTTCCCCGAGCGCGGCCCGAAGCGCTGGGAGGCGTGGGCGTGCTGGTCGCTGCACGAGCTGGGCGACCTGTCGCAGCTGGACCTGCTGGAGGTCCAGAAGGCGGGCTACGCGGCGCAGTGGCGGGCGTCCGACTACCGCGGCTACATGGAGGCCGTCCGCGAGGCGGCCCGGGACTCGACCCGGATCCAGCTGATGCAGGCCGGCCGGTGAAGGCGCTGGTGGGGCAGTTCGCCCCGGACAGCCGGTGGTACCGGGCCCGCCTGGTCGAGCTGGAGGGCCAGCCGAGCTGGACGCTCGCCCAGATGCGGGCGATGTGGGACCGCAGCTTCCAGGGCGACACCGCGGCGATGGTGCGGCAGCTGCTGCACCGGCACTGGTCGGTGCTGGCGAACACGCACTGGCCGGAGCAGGCGAAGGCCGAGCGCCGGCCGGAGTGGACGTACGTGTGCGGCGTCGGCCGGGGCTACAGCGACCGGGTGTGCAGCCCGGCGGCGGTCGGGCTGATGGGCGCCGACCAGCCGTTCGACGACGAGGGCTGGGCGTACCTGTGGGAGCACGGGCTGGGCGCGCTGCACGTCTACGCGGCGCGCGGCGGCCGGTGGCACCACCTGGCCACGCTGCCCGCCGACGTGTGGGCGGAGCTGACGACGCAACTGGTGATCGATGTGGAGGCCAGGTTCTGCTGGCTGGAGCGAGAGGAGGCGGCGGCGTGACGACCGCTGTGACGAGGGGGCAGGGCAGTCAGCCGATCCGGACGGACGAGCTGATCCGCCGAGACGAGGTGCTGCTGTTCGGGCAGGTGGTGGAGATCGCCGACGTGCAGGACGTGCGCGACTTCCCGAGCTGCGTCAACCTGGTGATCCTGCCGAAGCCGGGCGGGCAGCCGAGGGAGACGCTGGTGCCCCGGGACATGCTGCTGCTCGGGATGCGGCTGTCCCGGCTGATGGCGCTGCGCTGCAAGGGCTGCCAGGCCGTGGTGAAGGCGCCGGTCGACCTGGCGCACGGCCCGGTGCCCGACGTGCTGTGCGGCGGGTGCCGGGGCCGGGTCGTCGAGGGCACGGCGCGGCTGACGCCGCCCGTGCCGGCGGGGGGTCGGTACTGATGAACAACGTGTTGAAGGCGCTGATGGCCGACAGCGAGGAAGTGCGCCAGAAGTACATCGACCGGGAGACGCTGCTGTACGCGGTGCAGCGGACGATCACCTGCATGCGGACGGGCGTGGTGCTCGACGTCGACAAGGCCGTGATGGTGACGACGATCCTCGGCGACAAGCGGGGCGCGTGGGTGCTGACCGGTGAGGCCTGGGACGCGATGGAGGAGTGGACCCGGGCGAAGGCCGCCGAGATCGGCGCGACGCTGGAGGTGATCGACGGCCGCAAGCTGTGACGGCCGTAGAGAGCGGGGCCGCACCCAGCCGGGTGCGGCCCCGCTCCGCTTTGGCGGGGCCCTGTCTCGGCTACGCTGACGGGGTATTCGCCGCTGGCTGCGGGCCGGGCATGGACCTTCGCTGTTGAGGGATGCCTGATGACCGCAGTGTGCGATACCCCCGTGAAGGGGAAGATGCTCCGGGCCACGAAGCTCGGGGTGTGCGGCGACCCGATCCTGGGCGCTGGAGGCTGGCCGGTCCACGTGACGTCGAAGGGCTTCGTCTCGGTCGAGTACGGGGCCGAGGTCGACGACGGCGAGGAGATCGACCAGAAGGACGCCAACGGCGACCCGCTGGTCTACGAGCCGGCCCGGCGGCGGATCAAGCTGTACAACGTGACGGTGACGGCGGGCCGGGTCGACCCGGAGCTGTACACGCTGTTCACCGGGATGCCGGTGGTCCTCGACGAGGACGGCAACGCGACGGGCATGCGGATCACGTCGGCGGTGAACCTCGACAGCGCGGTGGCGCTGGAGGTGTGGTCGGGCACCCAGCTCAAGAAGTGCGTGGCCGGGGCGATCCAGCGGCCGAGGTTCGGCTACTTCCTGCTCCCGCAGATCATCGACGGGCAGATCGGGGACTTCACGATCGAGAACGGGGCGGCGAGCTTCACGCTGACCGGCAAGGCGATCGAGAACCCGGGCTGGGGTGTCGGCCCGTACGACGTCTACCTGCGCAAGACGGGCGTCGAGGCCCTGATGGACCCGATGGGCGACCAGGACCTGCTGCACCTCGACTGGACGTACCTGCCGCCGCCGGCCCCGACGTGCGGGCTGACCGTGCGGCCGCCGGACGGCACGGTGGCGGCCGACGCCACGGACGCGACGAACATGACGGCGGAGTTCACGGCGACCTACGTGCCGGCCGCGCCGGACAACACGTACACGGTGGATTGGGGCGACGGGGCGTCGTCCGCCGGCCCGGCCGAGGCGGCGAAGGTGAGCCACGAGTACGCGGCGCCCGGGACGTACCTCATCACGCTGACCGACTCGACGACGGGCGCGCAGCGCTTCAAGTCGTTCGTGGCGCCGGCCGCCTGAGGTAGACGGTGACGCAGCCGGCGCGGACCGGCCCGTGCGAGTGGGCGCTGAACACGGCGTACTGCAAGGGCTGGGACCAGCTCGACGAGGCGGTGCGGAAGGCGGCCACGGATCTCGCGACGGAGGTCCTGTGGGCGCTGTCCGGCCGCCGGTTCGGCGTGTGCCCGGTGACGGTGCGGCCGGTGCGGCGCGGCGACGGCGAGGCGTGGCGGCGGTGGGAGTCGTGGCTGGACCTGCCGTACGGCGGCAGCTTCGCGGCGACGTTCTGCGGCTGCCCGGTGGGGACGTGCGCGTGCGGGCCGGTCGGGCAGGAGCTGAGCCTGCCCGGCCCGATCAACGCGGTAACCCGGGTTGTCATCGACGGCGAGGAGCTGCCAGCCGAGGCGTACGCGGCCTACGACCGGCGGTGGCTGCTCCGGATCGACGGCGGCACCTGGCCGACCGGGCAGGACCTGACGAAGGCGGACGACCAGCCGGGCGCGTGGGCGGTCACCTACCAGCGGGGGATCCCGGTGCCGGCCGGCGGCCAGGTGGCGGCCGGAGCGCTCGCCTGCGAGGTGGCGAAGGCGATGGTCGCGGACACGACGTGCCGGCTGCCGAGGCGGGTGGCGTCGCTGGTGCGCCAGGGCGTGCAGCAGACGTTCGTCGACCCGGCGCAGCTCGCCAAGGACGGGATGACCGGGCTGCCGGAGGTTGACCAGTGGCTGCGGGTGGTGAACCCGCACCGGCTGCCTCGCGACACGGTGGTGTGGTCGCCGGACCTGGACCGAGGACGAAGGAGGACGTCGTGACCGAGCCTGTGGTGGAGCCCGTCGACGACGTGGCCTGGCCGGTGGCGGTGAAGCTGCGCGAGCTCATCGGGACGGCGCTCGACGGGGCGCTCGGCGGGACGCCCGCTGTGGTGGCGGTGGTGCCCGGCCGGGACGTGGCGATCGACTCGTGCTGCGAGGGCCAGGCGTGGGTGCGGATCGTGCGGACGTACCCGGTGCTGCCCGGCGAGTTCCCCGGCGGGCGGGGCAGCCCGATCGACGACGGCGGCGACCCGGGCGTGTTCTGGGCGGTGGAGCTAGGCGCCGGGACGGCCCGGTGCGCGCCGAGCCCCGACGACCAGGGGAACCCGCCGACGGCGGCGCAGCTCGAGCGCAGCGCGGCGGAGCTGGCCGACGACGCCGGCCGGGTCCGGCGGACGGTGCTGTGCGAGCTGCAGAAGCTGCCGGCCGTCGAGGAGGTGTGGATCGGGGAGCAGTCCAGCGTCGGCCCGTCCGGCGGCTGCGTCGGCCAGGAGGTCCTGGTCGCGGTGATGACGAACATCTGCGTGTGCGAGGAGGAAGCCGGTGCGTAAGGGCCAGAAGGTGACGGTGAAGGCGCTGACCGCGATGCCGGGCGTGCCGGACGGCGCGGTGCAGCACCTGGAGTGGGGGCCGCGGCTGGCCACGCTCGTCGACGCCGGCCGGTACGTGGTGCTGGAGGGCGAGGAGGCGGCGCAGGCGGCCACCGTGGACCTGCGGCCGCCGGACGCGACGGAGCCGACCCCGGCGCCGACGATCGCGGCGGACGGCGACGGCGACGAGCAGAGTCGGCCGAGGCGGGCACGGAGCCGCTGATGGCGGTGAGGGTCAACGCGCGGGTCGACCTGTTCGCCGGCGAGATGCGCCAGCTGCTCACCGGCTCGACGGGGCAGGTGGTGTCGTTCATCCGCAGCGTGACGCGGAAGGTGCGGACCCGGGCGGTGCTCAAGTGCCCGGTGGACACCGGCCGGCTGCGGGCGGCGCACCGCGAGGAGGTCGGCGTGCGGGGCGGCCAGGTGTACGGGTTCGTGGAGAACGACGTCGAGTACGCGGCCGCCGTGCACGACGGCACCGCGGCGCACCTGATCCGGCCACGGCGGGCCGGGGGGATGCTGCGGTTCGAGACGGGCGGGCAGGTGGTGTTCACCAGCCTGGTGAACCACCCGGGGACGCGGGCGCAGCCGTGGCTGCGCGAGGCGATGGAAGAAGTAGCGGGGTCGGAGGGGTTCCGGCTCGTCCGCTCGTAGGGAGGAAGCAGGATGCGGGAGTTCACGACCAGCACGAGGATGGCCAAGGAGTCCGGCGGCGAGAAGAAGCTGCCGGACGTGCCCTTCAAGCTGGACGGGGTGGAGATGGTGTGCCGGGCGCCGAAGGACGCGCAGCTGGCGTACCTGATGGCGGCGGCGTCGTCGAGCCGGACGGAGGCCGACCAGGTGGCGGCGGTGCTCGACTTCTTCGAGCAGACGCTGGAGCCGGCGAGCCTGGCGGTGTTCCGCAAGCGGCTGCTGTCCACCGAGGACAGCTTCGACTTCACCGACGCCATGGCGATCTTCCAGCACGTGTGCGAGGAGTGGTCCGGCCGCCCTACTGGGTCGGGCAGCGCCTCCTGACCCTGGTGGTCAAGCGCTGGCCCGAGTTCCACGGGACGCTGCTGATGCGGACCGGCCGCGAGCCGCTGGACCTACCGCTGCCGTCGCTGCTGGACGTGATCTACGCCTGGTGGGTGGAGGGCGGCACGGAGAAGGACGTGGCAAAGTTCCGGCAGGCGTTGCAGGCCCCGCCTGTCGAGGCGGAGCTGGAGGGCCTCGAGGAGTGGTCCGACGAGGAGACCGACCAGAGTTTCGCCCGGGCGCTGTCAGGCTCCAGGTGAGAGGTGAAGAGTCTAATTCCGCGGCGCCAGCACGGGGCTGGGCGGTACAACCGGAACGTGACACTCAACTTCTGTCGGGAACTGTCGGCCGCCGATTGGATCGCCCACAGCGACCTGCCGTGGCAGCGTCTTGTGGGCTTCGGCCCTGCGGGCTTCGATGCCTACGCGCGGCTTCGGTTCCTGCCCGATCCGACACGCCCCGGCCAAAGCGAGAACGACGCCGCCGCGGACTGGCCCGCCGACCAGCTGCCCACCCTTTTTGAGGTGCTGGCCACCCACACCACGACACCGGAAGACTGCTACTTCTGCGTATGGGAAGGCTTCGGCGACGCCGACGTCGCAGCCGACAACGACGCTGTGTACATCGACGAAGAGAACAGCGGAGCCCCGCTCGAGCGGTCCGGCGGCCAGCCGGGACTGGCGCCCACACCCGCTGTCCCGCCCTCGATGCCGCGCGCACCCAAGGTTGTGGTGCCCCACCGTTCGTACTGGTTGTTTCGAGGGCCGTTAGCCGACGTCGGCACATGGGACACCGCTGCGGGGTGGCCGGGCCAGCGTCGTCTCAGCAACGCCGAGCCGGCGTTCGCCTGGCCCGCTGATCACGCCTGGTGCGTGGCCAAGGACGTCGATCCGCACTGGGCTGGGATCGGCGGGACTCGGGCGCTGATCACCCAACTCACCACCGACCCGCGCCTCGACGTGGTCACCGCCGACCCCACCCAGGACCAGCCGCTCTACCGATAACAGCCCGTGCTCAGTTGACGAGTGCTTGCGGCCCCGAAACGTTCACCGGCTGAGTGGGCGGCGTCCGGCTATGCCCTGAAGGGCTCGCCTCGCCGGGGAGCTCTTCGACGGCCGCGCGCCGGCGCAGCCAGCACCGGCCGAGACGCAGCTCGCCGCGCCTTCTTTACAGCCACGGTCTTATCTCACCTCAGTGGAAACCGGATCGAGCAGGAAGAGGTCTTGGTTCCCGGCATAGCCCTCTACCTCAGCAGTGATGCGAAGCTTCTGCCCCACGCCAATGGTGTCGGGGATGTTCGAGCCCGTGAGGCGCAGATCGCTGGTGATGTTGACGTCTTTGAACTGGAAGTTGGGCCCAGTAACTCCCGACTCGATGCTATTTCCGGCGAGGACCAAGATGTCGTACCGCGTCTTGTAATCGCCGTGATGGTTCATTGCGGCGATGGTGCCATCGAACTTGATGGTTCGGCCCTGGTACTTGGTCGCGAACTCCTGGAACAGGTCGTGGTCCTCCGCCGCTGCCAAGAGCGCTGCGAGATCCTTGTTGTTCTTCACGGTCAAGACCGCCTCGGCCTTGGGCTCGGCAGACGCAGGTGTCGGCGAAGGCGCGGCCTCTACCGGCTGTTGCTTTGCTGGGGCTGCCGTCGTGGTGGCAGCCGGAGGCGTCGGCGCCTTCTTCTCGTTGATCGCTCCGATGGTGATGATGATGGCGAGGATGGGGAGCAGACCAGCCGCAACCCGAAACCCGATCTTCTGCTGCTTCGTCAGCGGCGGCCTTTGCTTGCTCATAAGTGGATCATAGCCGCGCTCTCAGCGGCTCATCTGCGGCCCTGCCGGCCAGGTGCCACGCCGAGATTGCGCGCTGCGGCCGGTGTGCCGATCAGGTGCCGAGCAGGCTCCGGACATCGACGTGGGGTCGTTCTAGCGAGGGTGCTGTCAGGGCGGCCCGTTAGGATCACCGTCACTGGACGACCTACGGGGAAAGGTGCAGGCATGTCGGCGATCCTCCTGGGTTGGAACCCGCAGCGGTGGAATTGGGCCGATTACGACGAATGGGCCGCCCAGGTGCAGCGCGACGGAACGAGACGCGACAGATGGAGTGTGGGTCGACACGTCAACATCGCTGCAGGATCTGACGCGTGGTTGCTGGTGCAGGGCAAGTACCGCGGTCTGATCGGACGTGCCATCGTCCGGTCCGAGCCGTACGAGGCCGAGCACTATTCGGATCCGGAGAAGACCACCAACTATGTGGAGATCGACTGGCTGAGCCTCCTGCCGATCCCGGATCGAATCCCCCCGGTCGTGCTGAACGCAGAGGCCCCGGGCGTGCGGTGGGACCACGTCTACGGATCAGGAAGATCGGTCCCGGTGGAGTCCGAGGCGGCCGTTCACGCCTTGTGGGAGCGTTTCGGCCCGCAGCACGAGGCCCGCGGCCCAGGCGAGCTCCCTCCGGGGCTGTTCCCAGAGGGCGCGGTGCGGACCATCGTCGTCAATCGTTACGAACGCGATCCACGCGCCCGCGCGGCGTGCGTCGAGCACTGGGGCCTGGCCTGCATAGCGTGCGGGCTCGACTTTGCCTCCGTCTACGGCGAAATGGGCAAGGGATTCATCCATGTCCACCACATCACGCCGGTGTCGCAGCTCGGACCCGACTACCAGGTTGACCCGATCGCGGACCTACGGCCGCTTTGCCCCAACTGCCACGCCATGGTCCATACGCAGGACCCGCCGATGCCACCGGATGATCTGGCGGCCAGGATCCGGGCATCCCGCACCAGCGTCGGCCCGAGACGCACCGTGCCTGCCCAGATGTCGCCGGCCGCCACCTGCCCTGACTGTGGTCGGACGGGCGTGCCGATCATGTATGGGGAGCCAGGCCCCGAAATGATTGCCGCGGCGGAGGAGGGACGGGTCGTACTCGGTGGGTGCGTTATCTACGAAGGCCAACCGACGTGGACCTGTTCTGAGGGGCACGAGTGGCGCGTGGATGAGTCTGCGCGGACGTAGAGACTCTTGTTGTGCTGGGCAGCTTGGCCGGCGCGGGTTCAAAAATTGAAGGTGGGCGGCCCAGTACCTGTGGCCGCCCTCCTCGTCTCCCGGTCAGCCGCGGAAGCCGTCGCGTCGGAACAGGGTGCTGCCGGGATCACGACGCGGCAGCGGCGGCGGAACCTCGCCGGCCGGCGCCGACGCTAGGAACGGCAGGTACCGGCGCAGGAAGTCGTCGACGCCGGGGATCGCGAGGACTCGGGTCACCGCGGCGGCGACGGCGAGGGCCTGGGCGACGAGCGGCACCGCGTCGACGCCGGCGGCGGCGGCGATGGTCGGCAGCAGCGACAGCAGCGCGATGACGGCCGCGAAGATCGTGCGCGCGGTGGCCCGCCACGGGTGGCGGGTCTGGGTGGTCGGGTTCATGGGTCGGTCCCTCCTCGGGTTGGTCACAGACAGAGGCGCAGCGGCGGTATGCACAGCAGCGCCGGGGTGGGCTCGGGCGTTGGCGTGGGTGCCGGCGTGCCCGGTGGCCCGTTGGGGCCCTGCGGTCCGCGTGGACCGGTCGGGCCGGGAGTTGGTGCCGGGCGGGGCGCGCTCGAGGGAGCCGCCCGGCCGGGCGTCCGGGGGCCGCCCCGCTCCGGGGCGCCCGTCGACGGGGACGGGCGCGGGTCCGGGGCGGTGCAGCCGTACCGGCGGCGCAGGTCCTGCACGGGTGGGTCGCGGGGCGTCAGCCGGTCCAGGGCCACGCACAGGTCGCGGCGGGTCTGCTCCAGCCGGGCGTCCCGCTCCCTCGTCTCGGCGGCGGCCTGCGCCCGCCGCTGGGCCAGGTCCTGCTCCAGCGCGGCGACGCGGCGGTCCATCGAGGCGTCGGCCAGGTTGGAGGCGATGAGGGTGGCCGCCGTCGAGCACAGCAGCGGCAGCAGCGCGTACAGCGCCAGCAGCCGTGCCAGCCTGCGGCGGTCCTTGACCACCACCCGCTCGGCGGCGACCCGCGCCACCCGCTGGGTGTCAGCGTCGTGGCGGATCACCGGGCGACCTCCAATCGAGCTGGTCCGGGTCGAGTCCGGCGGCGAAGACGCCCAGCCGCAGCCGGGCGTACATGTCCTGGTAGCGGGTGAGCTCCTGCTCCAGGAACTGCACCCGCTGCTCCAGGTACTGCAACCGCTCGTCGACCCGCTTGTCGAAGTTGGCTTCCCGCTGGACGTCGGCGGTGCGCCGTGTGCCCAGCAGCGCCAGCAGCGCGGTGACCAGCGTCGCCAGGACCGCCAGCACGCCCAGCGTCGCGCTGATGCCGGAGACGTCCCCACCGGCGGCCCTGACGATCTGCCCGGCCAGCCACACCTACCTGCCCCCTCGGTGGCGGGACGCTCAGGTCACCGGGTTGCGGAAGGCGGCGTTCCAGGTGTTGACGCCGATCAGCCCATCGACGTCGAGGTGCTGGTCGCGCTGGAACGCCTCGGCGAGGGCGCGGTACTCGGGGCCGTAGATGCCGTCGTTGCCGGCACCGCCGAGCCACCGCTTGCCCTTGCCGATCGACCATCCCCGGCGGCCGAGCTGGGTGGCCCACTGCTGGAGCCAGTAGCGGTCGGTGTGGCTGCGGAAGTAGCGCTCGTGCAGGCCGGACACCGAGTAGTCGGGGCCGGACGCCGGGCCGAAGTACCAGCCGGCGGGCAAGGGGAACGCGATCGGCGTGCCCGGCGCGGGCTTGGAGCCGGCCGGCGGCTTGGACGGCGCGGGCGTCGACCCGCCGACGACGGGCAGGCCGGCGTGCAGCCAGGCGTAGATCTCGTCGCCGGGGCACTCGGTGGACCCGCGGTCGCGGTGGCCGAGGAGCGTGAGCCGCTTGCCCTTGCGGTCGTTGGCCTCCTCGTAGAGCCACTTGAAGGCGCGGCGGGAGGCGTCGGAGACGTCCTGGCGGCCGGCCTGGTCCTTGCCGATGATGCAGACGCCGATGTTCTCGGTGTTGTGGCCGGCGCAGTGCGCGCCGAGCACGGTCCACCCGCGGCCCTCGTAGAGCAGGCCGGTGACCGAGTTGATGAGGAAGTTGTAGCCGATGTCCGACCAGCCCTTGACCCGCATGTGGTAGTCCTGGATCTGGCGGGGGGTCTGCGTCGCCGACGCGGCGGAGTAGTGGCCCATGAACCCGGTCCGCTTGGACCAGGGCACGGTGGAGCGTGACTCCGGGGCGCGGGCGCCCCATTCGGCGCGGCTGATGATGTCCACTGGTTGTCCTCCCGGCAGCGTGGATCGTCTGTCGGGGGACAGCGGCTCTTACGGTAGCGGGCCGGGGTGACCGGTGCGGGAACGCGGCCCGCCGGCCGCCGCTGCGCGGACAGCGGCGACCGGCGGGGGTCGTGCGGAGGCCGGCCACGACGCTGGGGCCGGCCTCCGGGTCAGCGGGCGTGCGCGGGCAGGTCGAACTCGCCCGCCTTCGCGCCGGCGATGAAGGCGTCCCACTCGCCCGCGTCGAAGACCCGGGTCGGGCCCTGCGGGTCGCGGCTGTTGCGCAGCTCGACGTTGCCGCCGCCGAGGAACTGGACCTCGACGCAGTTGTCGCAGTTGGGGCCGGACTTGCTGGACTTGAACCACTGGCCGATCGGCCGCTGCTGCATGTCCACGGCGTGCTCCTTCGGTTGCTTGCCGGCCGCTCCCGTCGCGGCGGGCGGGTCTACGTGCGCCAGATGTAGCGCAGGTCGTCGGGAGCGTTGGCGCGGAGGATCACCTTGACTAGCAGCTGCTCCAGCACCGACTTGCGGAACGGCGGGGCGATGCCGGAGAGGGTGGCCCGGCGCTCGGCGGCGGTCCAGGTGACCGCCTCGATGGCCTCGGCGGAGAGGGGGACCTTCCGGCAGCCGAGCGGGCATTTGTAGGTGCGCTCGCCGCAGTGCGGGTGCGGGTGCATGGGCACGTCGCACCGGCCGCACCACAGCAGGGTGCGCAGCAGGTACGGGTCAGTGCTGGCGGCCATGTGTCGCCGGCTCCAGGCGGCGGCCCGGCCGCACAGGGAGCCGCCGGAGATCAGGCTGGGGCGGGTGGCGTTCACGGCCGCCCCCCGTTGCCGCGCCACCGCTGCGCGGGCGTGGTCAGCACCGCGGTGGAGAGGATGACGGTCGGCCCGTTCCAGGAGGGCGGGGCGGCCGGGGTGGTGGGCCGGGCGCCGGCTTCGGGTACCGACGCCCGGCGGTCCGGGGTGGAGCGGCGGTGCAGCCAGCGGGACCAGCGGCGGTGCCCCGCGGGGGCGGTCACAGCGCCCAGCCGTACGCGTCGACCTGGACCTGCTCCGCCCAGCTCGCGGCGCTGCACGGCCAGGCGTTACGGCACCAGGTGCAGCGGCGGTCGTTGACGGCGATGAACGGCCAGGCGAAGCCGACGCGGACGACAGGGCCGTCGGGCTGGTGCGTGGCGAGCATGTGCCCGGCAAGGGTCAGCCTTTCGCCGGGGCTGAGGACGAGGTAGCCGTAGCTGGGGACGACCTCGCCGGGCGGCGGGGGCGGGACCACGAGCCGCTCTCGAAATGGAGGGGAGCCCGAGCGGCCTGCCGAGGCGGCGCCGGGCCTGCCGCTGTGTGATTGGCCCCGACCGGTAGATAGAACGACCACGAGTAGCCCCCAGCCTTCTCTGAACCCGGGCGCTCATCAGTGATCGAGCGGTCACTGTGCATCACGCCCACCAGCGACCGTATGGGCGGTCGCCGATGGCGTGCGAGGATGTTGCACGATGTTGCATCAACTCGCGTCGTCGTCCAGATCCCGGAGCGCCCCCGTGATGAGGGCCCGCGCCTCCCGGCCGTAGGCGGCTGACCCGGCGAGCCGTTCGAAGGCCCGGCTGTAGACGGCGATGTCCCGGGGCTGGGTCAGCTTGAGTTCTGCGGAGATAGTTTCGACGAGGACGGTCTTCGCGTCGAGGATCCAGAACCCGTGCAGGGGGAGGAAACCGTGTGCTGCGCGGGTGGGAATGACACCCAGGTGAACGCGGGGGAGGGTCGAAAGGGCGAGCAGCCGGTCCAGTTGACCGGCGAGTACGTCGGGAGGCGCGACGCCCAGAGTCAAAGCGGCCTGGCAGAACACCATGTGGAACCGGTGGTCACCCCGGTAGAGGATGCTCTGACGCTCCATTCGCGCGGCGACGCCTTCTTCCACGTCGTCCGGCAGATCGTGAAAGTCGATGAACGCGCTGAGGATGGCGGCGGCGTACTCGGCTGTTTGCAGGAGTCCCGGGATGACCTGCGGCTCGAATGCGCGAAACAGCTTCGTGTCAGCCTCGAAGCGGACGCTTTCCCGTTGCCGTGTCCGTGTGCCGGACCTGAGCAGCCGCCGCCACTCGACGAACATGGTGTCGATGGAGCGCACGACCGCGATGAGGTCCGCCGCCTGGTCGTCGGCCCCGCAAAGCCGGCACCACGTGCGTACGTCCTCCTCGGAGGCGTTGATGACGCCGTGCTCCAGTTTGGAGACCTTCGTGTAGTGCCAACCGGCGCCTGCGGCAAGCGCTCTGCCCGTCAGGCCGGCGTCCTGCCGGATGTCCCTGAGCCTGACCCCCAGCGCTTCCCGGGCCTGACGGGCAGGTGTGCTCACGTCGTTGCAGGTCGGTACTCGGCGTACGGAACCGCACGCGGCCACAGGTCGTCACGGGTTGCCCGGTACAGGTTCAGCTGCTCTGGATCGTCCTCTACGGCGTAGCCGGCACCACGCCCGTCCGGCTTGAACAGGCTGAGGACGAGCAGGTGGTCATCGAAGAGCCAGCAGTCCTCGGCGGGCAGGGTGTGTTCGGCTACCTGCGCACGCGGAAGGTACCTGACTTCCTCGCCGGCCTCCATGTTGCCCGGGTCCAGCTCCATCGCCCAGCGCATGTAGTCCGACAGGGGCTCCGTCACGATGCGCAGCCGCTGAACCTGAGTCCCTGCCGACGTCACCTGGCTCATGAAGGACAGCCAGTCCTTCCGCCATGCGAAGTCGTCCGGTATGCCGCGCAGCCACAAGTCAAACGGAACGTCCTCGTCTTCGACGTGGTACGTGTCACGCAGCTCCAAATGCCAGGCACGGGTGCCGAGGCGGAACATCGACCGAAACTCGGCACTGGTGATGGGTTTCATCGACTGCTGGCCACCAGATTCAGCATTTGGCGAGCCGGAACCTCGACACAGGTTTCGTGACTCGGGATGTCCATGAGAGCGAGAGCGGCCTCGTCGGTTATCCGCGCGCCCTGGATGATGTAGTTGCCTTCCGCGGTGACGTCGATGATGGGCGCCTCGATCCGGGTCACTTCCCCGTCGAGACCGTTCTTGGCCAAGTGGCGCATCAGTGGAGCGGGCACCTCAACGACTGTCTCCTGGTCTGTCTCTAGGGCGAGGACCGCGGGATCGGCAACCTTCCAGCCCTGCACAACGTAGCTGTCTCGGTCCGTGGCGTACAGCGTGGGGGATTGCCCGCCCGTCGACTCCTTGCCCAAGAACGTTAACTGCATGCCCCTGCCTCCTAGCGATAGTTGCACGTTGTTGCCCGTCCGCTGATCGTGAGCCGCTGCGCGTGCAACGTCAAGGGATCGTCTTGGTCGCTAGCGGCGCTGATAGACGGCCGCAGTGGGCGATTGCGACCGCAGAATCTGGCCTACGCTGGGGGTGTGGCGCTGGGGCGTGCGTACATCGAGATCATCGGCGACGTAAGAAAGTTCGCGCCGGACCTGAAACGCGGGCTGAACTCGGCGCTGAAGGTCGGGGCGCTGAGCGGGATCGCCGCCAGCGCGACAGGCAGCCTGGTCGGCCTGGCCGGTGCGCTGGCGCAGGTCAGCGGTGCGGCGTTCGCCGTGCCCGCCGCGGCGTCCGTCTTCGGCGCGGCGATGGGCGCGCTGCGGATCGCGACGTCGGGCTTCGGGGACGTCCTCGGCGCGGTCGCCGAGGGCGACGCGAAGGCGTTCGACAAGGCGCTGGAGAACCTGTCGCCGCAGGCGCAGCGGCTGGCCCGCGAGTTCAAGGCGGGGGGCCCGGCGATCGAGGGCGTCCGCACGGCGACGCAGGATGCGTTCTCCGCGCCGATGATCGGGCAGGTCAAGGCGACGGCCTCGGTGCTGGCGGGGCCGCTGCGCGCCGGCCTGGCCGGCATCGCCGCCGAGTACGGCAACGCGGCGCGGGGGGCGCTGGAGTTCGCCCGGGAGGGCGCCACCGTGTCGGTGCTGCGCGGGGTGCTGATGGGTGCGCGGGAGGCGGTGGCGAACCTGGCCGTTGCCGTGCAGCCGGTGCTGGCCGGGTTCCGCGACATAGCCGTGGTGGGGCTCCCGGCGGTGAGCCAGCTGTCCGGTGTGGCCGGCGGCCTGGGCGCGAAGTTCGGCGCGTGGCTGTCGGCGATGGCGCAGAGCGGCGCGGCCACCGCGGCGATCCAGACGGCGCTGGGCATCCTGCGGCAGCTCGGACAGGTCGCGTCGAACGTCGGCGGGATCCTCAGCTCGGTGTTCCAGGCGGTCAGCCAGGCGGCCGGCGGCGGGGGCTTCCTCGGCAGCCTCGTGATGGCCACCGGCACGCTGCGGGAGTTCTTCGCCTCGGCGGAGGGCGCGCAGGCGCTGAAAGGGGTGTTCGCGGCGCTGGGCACGGCGGCGTCGGGCCTGTCGCCGGTGCTGATGACCCTGCTGGGGATCATCGGCAAGTCGCTGGTGCCGGCGCTGATGCCGCTGGTGCAGGCGGTCGTGCCGGCGTTGCAGGCCGTCGCGACGGCGCTGGGCCCGGCGATCGCCACGCTCGGCGCGGCGCTCGGCCCGGTGCTGTCCGCCCTGTCGGTGGGCATCCAGGCGCTCGCCCCGTCGCTGGGCCCGATCGCGCAGGTGATCGCGTCGATCGCGCTGGCGATCGCGCCGCTGCTGCCGGTCGTCGGGCAGCTGGTGACCATGCTGATCGGCCCGCTGGCGACGGCGCTGAACGCGCTGGGCCCGCTGATCGGGCCGCTGATCACCGCGCTGGCGCCGATCCTGCTCCAGGTCGGGCAGACGATCGCCGCGATCCTCGCCCCCGCCGCCGGGCAGCTCGCGCAGTTGTTCACCCAGATGGGCCCGGTGCTCGGCCAGCTCGTCGCCGCGCTGGGCAGCGCGCTTGCGCCGATCCTCGGGGTGCTTGGCCCGCTGGTCATGCAGGTGGTGCAGGCGATGGCGCCGATGCTGCCGACTATCCTGTCGCTGCTGCCGCCGCTGATCGAGGTCGTGGTGGCGTTGACGCCGCTGATCCAGCTGGTGGCGCAGCTCGCCGTGGTGGCGGTCGCCCTGGTCGCGCCGCTGATCAAGGTCGCGGCGCTGCTGGTGCAGTTCCTGGTGTCGGCGGCGATCGCGCCGCTGATCTCGGCGCTCGCGAGCGCGCTGACGTGGCTGCTGTCGCCGCTGACCGCGGTGGCCGAGTGGCTGGGCAAGGTCGCCGCCTGGCTGAACGGGATCGACTGGGCCGGGGTCGGGGCGGCGATCGGCGGGGCGTTCTCGTCGGCGTGGAACGCGGTGGTCGGGTTCTTCTCCTCGCTCGGCACCTGGTTCGCCGAGCTGCCCGGGAAGATCGGTTCGTTCCTGGCGAGCCTGTCGGGGATGCTGTGGAACCTGTTCACGTCGGCGCTGGGCATGGCGCTCCAGGCCGTGGGCGTCGGGATCGGCCTGCTGATCTTCTCGGTGACGCAGCTGCCCGGGATGGTCCTCAGCGGCATTGCGGCGCTGCCGGGCCTGCTGGCCGGGTTCTTCTCCCGGCTGTGGGCCAGCGCGCGGGCGCTGACGACCGCGGGCATCAACGCGGTGGTGTCGTTCGTGACCGGGCTGCCCGGCCGGATCATGTCGGGCCTGTCGCGGCTGCCGGGCATCCTGGCCGGCGCGCTGTCGTCGGCGATGAGCGCGGCGCGTAGCGCGGCGTCGAGCGGCGTGAGCGCCCTGGTGTCGTTCATCAGCAGCGTGCCGTCGCGGCTGGCGGGCCTGGCCGGGAAGTTCGTGTCGGCGGGCCGGAGCCTCATCAGCGGGTTCATGAACGGGCTCAAGAACGTGGGCGGGTTCATCGGCGACGTCGCCGGGTCGATCACGTCGGCGATCACGGGGTTCATCAACCGGGTCATCGGCAAGATCAACTCGGGTATCGCGTCGATCGACGCCAAGCTGCCCGGGTCGCTGCCTCGCATCCCGGCGCTGGCCAACGGCGCGATCCTGCGCCGGCCGACGCTGTTCGTCGGCGGCGAGGCCGGCGACGAGGTGGTGGTGCCGCTGACCCGGCCGCGCCGGGCGCGGGAGCTGGCCGAGCAGTCCGGGCTGATGCGGCTGCTCGGCGGCGACGGTGGCGGGTCCGTGGTGTTCGGGCGCGACGCGATCCGAGTGACCTTCGAGGGAGTCCTGCCGACCCGGCAGGAGGCGCTGGACACCGGCCGGGCGGTCGGTGAAGGCGTACTGGAGACGCTGGCCCGCAGGGACGTGGCCACGACCGTGAGGACGATCTGAGTGGGCGAGTACAACCCGGACCGGCCCTACGTGCTGGGGATGCAGTGGGCGCCGCTGGTGGCCGACACGGTGCAGCTCGACACGGGAAGCGAGCTGGGCTACACGTTCCGGGCCCGCGCCAGCCACGCCGCCGGCGCCGGGCTGCGGCGGGTGCGGCTGCACGTGGCGTCGCCGCCGCCGGGCCTGCCGAACCGCAAGGAGCTGCTGGTCAACCTGTACCCGGCGGGCCAGGTCGCCGGCACCGGGCCGGTGCGCAAGCTGGTCATCCCGGTGCGGGACGGCGCGATGCTGGCCGGCGGAGCCCTGGCGGGCGGCTCGGCGACGCCGCCGGACGCGGTGAGCAACCCGTCCGACCCGCGGCACATCACGCTGACCGGGCCGAACGCGGCGGCGCGGTTCTGGTTCGACGCGGACGTGTCGCGCACCCACGCCGCGCTGGACGGCCGGCGGATCCTCGACGTGTCGGTGCTGTTCGTGATCTCGGGCCCGTTCGCCGACCTGGCCCCGGCGGTGACCCTCGGCCTCGAGCGCCCGTCGGCCGGGGTGAACTGGCTGATGGACGAGACGCTGAACGGGCCGGCCGCCCACAACGGGGTGACGGCGGTCAGCCGGTCGCGCCTCGGCGAGCTGAACCCGTGGTGGAACGCGGCGGCGGCGCCGACGACGGAGCGGGGCCGGGTGCCGTGGCGGTCGCGGACCCTCGCGTCGACCGGCAACCCGCCGGCGGGCCTGTCGGCGCTGGCGGCGTCGGGCGGGACGAACATCAACGTGCGGCTCCAGGTCGCCGCCAACGCGGCGGCCACCGCGGTGTTCCAGGTGCACTACCTGGCGCTGGAGGTGACGTACGGGGAGGAGAACCGGGTCGGCGGCGGCGGCCTCGACCTGTCCCAGGGGGCGGCGTACATCGGCGGGTACTACTACGAGGTGCCGATCTGGGAGGCGAAGAACTTCTCCGGCACGGTGGAGCTGACCGGCGGGCGGGAGTACGCGGTGACGGTCGGGCAGGCGTACTCGGGGCAGCAGTCGGTGGCCTCGCCGGTGCCGGTGAAGGTGGACCGGCTGGGGCCGGTCGAGCCGTACCCGGCGCACCGCGGCGTGCTGCTGCGCAAGACGCTGCGGGCCGGGCAGACGCCGACGGTGGAGACGGTCGACGAGCTGCCGTCGGTGGTGCTGTTCACCGGGGTCAGCGCGCCGGGCAACCCGGACCTGAGCAGCCACAGCTACCTGACCCGGGCGGTGGCCACGGTGTCGGAGCTGACCCCTTCGGGCTGGACGATGCAGCAGCTCGTGGAGGAGGTGGCGGCGGATTGGGTGTGGGTGCGGTTCTACGCGCGGCACCTGCCGGGCACGCGGGCTCCGCTGGAGTTGGCGCAGGTCTCCGAGCTGGACACGAGCCAGCGGCGGGGCCCGCTGGCCCGGGTCACGGTGGAGGAGTTCGACGCGCTGCCGGAGATCGCCGACGGCTGGCGGGAGGTGACGGCGCGCCTCGACCCGCCGTACCTGTCCGACGGGATTGGCGAGACGACGTACTGGACGTTCACCAGCAGCGCGGACGGGCAGTCGCCGTGGCAGGTCCTCGGCGCCGACGCGAACCCGTGGAGCATGCAGCCCGCCGGCTTCGAGGCGGACACCGGCTACGGCGGCCGCACCGCGTTCGCGGTCGTCGACGGGCAGTCCGACGAGTCGGCGGACCTGACGCTGATGTTCGCGCAGGAGATGGACGCGGTGTTGGGCCTGGAGGTGCTGCCGGCCGTGCAGCCGCTGCGGGTCGTCGACGAGCAGTGCGACCGGCCGGCGGCGAAGATCCCGACCGGCATCCGGTTCCACCGGCTGTCGTGGATGGCCGTCAACTCGTCGGTGGTGGGCGGCTGGGGCTGCTACGAGGTGCAGCGCCAGGACGACACGATGCCCGCCGGTGAGTGGGAGACGATCGCCAAGGTGGTTGAGCCGTCCGTGGCGGCGGTCGACGACTACGAGGCGCGGGTGGGCGTCGAGTCGCGGTACCGGATCAGGATGGTGCACCGCCTCGGCGTCGCCGGGCCGTGGTCGCTTCCGGTGGCGGCGACGATCGCCTCGCCGGGCGTGGAGGGCCGCAACGTCGACACGGGCGTGCTGATCCTGACCTCCAACCACAACCCGGCCGGGAACCTGGCGTACGTGGCGAACTACGACCGGTCGACGGTGGAGGAGTTCACGTTCCCCGAGGCGGGGCAGGTCGAGTTGCAGGAGATGTTCGACCGGGACTTCCGCACGGCGTTCCGGCCGCTGGAGCGCGGTGGGGTGGAGTTCACCCGGGCGGTGCTGGTGAACTCGGCGGCGGTGCCGCCGGAGACGCTGGACCGCGGCTTCACCGACCTGCGGGACTTGGCGTGGGACACGGTGCCGTACGTGTGCGTGCGCGACGAGCTGAACAACCGGTGGCTGTCGACGCTGCTGGTGCCGTCGGGGTCGGCGAAGCGCCGCAAGGCGGGCCAGCTGCTGCTGGCGCAGCTCCAGGTGATCGAGGTGACGCGCACGCCGGCCCCGCTGGACGGCGGCCCGGCCCCGTGCGAGGGCCTGCGCCCGGAGGGGCAGGTGGAGTCGGTGACGGCGGGCACGCCCGTCCCGGCGGCCGGCATCGCGCCGCAGGTGTTCCAGGACCTGTTCGGCCGGAACGTGGTGGACGGGCTGGGCGGCGGCTGGGCGATCGTCGAGGGCGCCGCGACGGACTTCTCGGTGGCCGCCGAGTCGGCGACGATCAAGCTGGCCGGCGGGGGCTCGCGCATGGCGGTCGTCGGCGCCGGCTGGGTGGACGTCGACTTCCAGGCGCGGTTCAGGTTCAGCGCGGTGGCGACCGGCCAGCCGATCAACGCGTACGTGGTCGCCCGGTACACGGCGGTCGGCACGAACTACCGGGCGCGGCTGGCCGCGCAGACCGACGGCCGGCTGGGCGTGTCGATCGAACGGGTGGTGGGCGGCGCGCTGACGACGGTCACGCCGCTGGCCACGGTGCGGGCGGCGAACGGCACCGACTTCCTCGCCTACCAGGCGGGGCCGTGGTACTGGATGCGGTTGCAGGTCCGCGACGGGGCGGTCCGGGTGGCGGTGTGGCCGGACGGGCAGAACATGGCGCGGTGGGAGCAGTCGGCGAAGGACACCGGGTTGGCGGGCGTTGGCCAGATCGGTGTGCGGGGCGTGCTGACGGCGGGCAACACGAACGCGGCCCCGACGGTCAGCGTGGCCGCGGTGTCGGTGCGGCAGCCGGCGTCGAACGACCTGGACCTGCGGGTGGAGCTGCGGCCGACCGGCGACGAGTGGTCGGCCGAGCTGTCGCGCACCGACGACGGCGGGGCGACCGGCTGGCGGCTGACCGCCGACACGGCGCAGACCTGCCTGCGGCTGTGGGGCGGCGGCGGGTTCACCGGATGCGAGGACACCCGGGACCTGGTGGTGACCCGGCAGCGGCGGTGGCTGCGGGTGACGTACCGCAACGACTTCATCGGCGACGGCGCGGCGTCGTTCTGGCACTCGGACGACGGCGTGACGTGGACGGAGCTGGGCGGGCCGGTCGCGGCGCCGGAACCGCCGACGGTGGACGCGGGTCGGCTGGCGCTGACGCTGACCGGCGCCGTGACGGTGGCCCGGGCCGAGGTGCGCCAGGGCGTCGACGGGCCGGTGCTGGCCGCGCCGGACTTCGAGGGCCAGGCGGCCGGCACGACGCAGTTCGCCGACGCGCAGGGCAATGTGTGGGAGGTGGACGGCCGTGGCATCTGCGCCGTCGCCTGACCTGCTGGACCTGCCCGACTGGCGCGGGCAGCGGTCGGCGTCGTTCCGGTTCGACCTGATCGACGGGCGGACCGGGGTGGTCCGCCGCGAGCTCACGCCGCTGCGGGACACGTCGCCGAGCCTGAGCCACGACAGCACGTCGACGATCCCGCGCCGGCTGTCCGGGGTGACCCTCGGCGTGGAGGACGCGAAGCGGGTCAACCAGCTGACGGACCGGATCGCACCCCGGATGGTGCTGGGCGACGGCAGCTCGTACCGGCTGGGCCGCTACCTGGTGGCGGACTCGTCGGACCTGGTGACCAGCGCCGGGTCGACGGCGCCGCTGACGCTGCTCGACGAGATGTTCGTGGTCGACCAGGAGCTGGACGTCGGCTTCGACGCGGCCGGGCAGCTCGTCGACCAGGTGGCGGCGCGGCTGGTCGAAGGGCTTCCGATCGGGGCGCTGGTGGTCGACGCCACGGAGTTCACGTCGGTGGCCGCCTGGTCGCCGGGCACGTCGCGGGCGAACGCGCTGCGGGACCTCGCCACGTCGGGCGGGTACTTCATGCCGTGGTTCGACCACCGGGGTTGGCTGCGGCTGCGGCGGGCGTTCGACCCGGCCGACCAGGCGGTGACGATCGACCTGGACGCCTCCCGGCGGGTGATCCGGGGGTCGATCTCCCGGGGGACGGACCTGCTGACCGCGCCGAACCGCTTCGTGGTGGTGTCCAACGACCCGGGCTCGGAGGCGGAGCCGGTGGTCGGGGTGTACGACGTGCCGGCGTCGGCGCCGCACTCGATCGCGCAGCGCGGGTTCGTGCTGCCGAAGACGGTCGACGTGCAGGTGCGGTCGCAGGCACAGGCGACGGTGTACGCGCGGACGCTGGGGCTCCAGCAGACGGTGTACGAGGTGGTGGAGCTGAGCACCCCGGTGGACCCGCGGCACGACGCCTACGAGGTGGTGCGCTGGGACGGGGTTCGGTGGTTGGAGGTCAGCTGGACGATGCCGCTGGTGCCGGGCGGGGAGATGCGGCACACGCTGCGGAGGGCGTACCCGGAGACGGAAGGCGGGGAGGCGTGAGCGGGAACGGCGGGAAGGTGCCGGGCCTGGCGGTGCCGGTGAAGGCGCTCGCTGAGGCGGTGCTGGAGAAGGCGATCCGGCTGGGCCTGACGTGGCGGCTGCGGCCGGCGACGGTGACGAGCGTCGCCGGCGACGGCACGATCCGGGCGCTGCACGACGGCGACACCCAGGCGATCCGGGTGACGTCGATGATCGGCGCGGTGCCGGTGCGCTCCCGGGTGATGGTGCTCAAGTCGCCCCCGGCGGGGAACCACATCGTCGGCCTGGTCGGCTCGCCCGCTCCCGGGGCGCCGGTGCAGGCGTTCACGCAGAGCGGGACATTCAAGGTGCCGGCCGGCGCGCGGTGGATCCGGGCGTACGGCGTCGGCGGCGGTGGCGGCGGCGGCGGGGTGACCGGCGCCGCGAGCGGCACCGGAGCGGCCGGCGGCGGCGGTGGCGGCGGCTACTGCGAGAGCGTGTGGTCGGCGGGGGAGCTGCCGGCCGAGGTGCAGGTCACGGTCGGCGCTGGCGGCGCTGGCGGGGCGTTCGGGGCCGGCCTCAACGGCGGGGACACGAGCTTCGGGGGGCTGTGGACGGCTGGCGGCGGCCTCTCCGCCGTCGGGCAGAACGCGGTCGGCGGCGACCAGGCCGGCGGGCGCGGCGGCGGCGGCACCGCGGCGGGCGGCAACGTGCTGAACTCGCCGGGCGAGTACGGCGACTACAACCGGACCCTCGACCAGCGGCACACGTTCCGCGGCAAGGGCGGCAACTCGCTGCTCGGGTTCGGGGCGAACTCGTCCGGGTCGGTCGGCGGTGACGCTCCGGACGCCCTCGGGTGGGGTGGTGGCGGGGCCGGCGCGATCGGCACGGCGACGTCGCGGCGTGGTGGCGACGGGATGGGCGGCCTGGTGGTCGTGGAGGTCGTCTACTGACCGCCTGACCTGGCCTTGGAAACAGCGCAGCCCCGGACCGCGAAATCCGGGGCTGTGCTGCGTTCACGTGGAGACACCAGCATAGCGGCCAACGGCGACGGCGGGCAAAGCGCCACCCCTGCTGTACATACAACATTGACGCTGGGGGCCGAGCCATATACAATGTCTCTGTACGTCTCGCCGTCTCTACGAGGAGGAATGGATGGGCAAGGCATTGGTCGTGGCCTGGGGCCACGAGTACGTGGACGAGGTGGTGGACACGCTCGGCGACGTCGAAGTGGACGTCGTTGTCGGGAAGCCGACCGTCGCGCGGTGGCGCGGTGCGCCGCTCGTGCTGGTCGACGCCCGCGTGCAGACGCTGGCGGCCGGGATGCCGGCGCACCCGCGGATGGTGGTCGTCGCCCCGGAGAAGCTGGACGGCGACCGGCTGGCCGCCGCGTACCGCGGCTGGGCGGCCGACTACCCGGACTCCCCGGTGTACCACCTTCCGCACGGCGCGGAGGCCGTCCGCCAGCTGGTCGCCGAGGCGGTCAACGGGCAGGCGGCCGAGGTGCGCGTCGGCGTCGTCGGCGGCCACGGCGGCGCCGGAGCGACGACCCTGGCGGTGGCGCTGGCGCTGGTCGCGGCCGAGGGCGGGCGACGGACGCTGCTCGTCGACGCGACCGGGCGTGGCGGCGTGGACGACCGGCTCGGCACCCCGGCCGAGGGCCTGCGGGTGGTCGACGAGCCGTTCAAGCCGCTGCGGCCGGTCGACCGGTACGCGGCCGACGTGAAGGTGGTCGACCTGGACCGGGCGCTGGAGGCCGGGCAGGTCGAGGTGGCCCGCCAGTGCGACCTGGTGCTGCTGGTCGCCAACGTGCAGCGCAACGCGACGGCGACCCGGTGGGTGGCCGCCAAGCTGTCCGAGGCGGGCGTGCGGTGGGCGCTGGTGCCGACGTGGATGCACGACAAGGTGGGGCAGGAGCTGGCCAGCGAGTTCCGGGTGCGGTTCATGGCCGAGGTGCCGCTGGAGCCGCCGTCGATCTTCTCGGACGGCCGGGTGCACCTGCTCGACCGTTGCTGCCTGCTCGACCTGGCGCGTGACCTGCTGCGCGCCGCGCCGTACGCCGCCGCCCGGGTGGCGGCCTGACCGTCCCCGGCGGGTGCCGTACATTGACCTTGTATGGCATCCGGCCGTGGGAGGAGAGGAACCGTGAAGGTGAACCAGGCGAAGCTCAAGGCGGTCACGCGGCGTATCGCGGCCGACCTGATGACGCCCGGCCCGGTGGCGCTGCCGGCGATGGTGGGGCTCAAGGAGCTGGTCCGCATGTTCGGCGTGAAGGACAACACGCCGTACCAGTGGCGGTCGAAGGGCCAGCTGCCCAAGGAGGACGGCGAGGTCAGCAACAACCCGCAGTGGAAGCTCATGACGATCTACGGCTGGGCGGAGGCGACCAACCGGAAGATCGTGTGGGACCCGTGGGACGTCCTCGACGAGGACGCGGACGAGGCGGCGTAGGTATGAGCACGTCCGATGCCATTGCAGCCGTACAGAACGGGTGTAGGGTGCCGGAAAACGTCTCAACCCCGCCAGGCGGTCATCTGGCGGGGCCGAAATGGACGTACCCGGAACGGAGAACGGGTCGCACGCGCATCGTACGCCAGTTCGGGCGACGGTGCGCTGGCGGCTTTGCACAGAGAGGCCGCCTGCATGGTGGACCGGTGGACGGTCGAGCGTGCGGTCAGGAGCGAGGAGTGCGACCTGGAGCCCCCTGGTCGGCACCTTGTCCTGACGCTGCTCACGTGGTCCGACGCGGCCACGGCGAGGATCCCCGAGCAGTTCACGCCGAGCCTGACCGACCTGGAGCACGCGACCGGCATGTCCCGGTCGACGGTCGCGAAGTGGCTCAACAAGCTGGAGGGCAAGGAGGGCGACGCGGGCGAGCAGAGCCCGGAGCGCAAGTGGGTGTGGCGCGAGCGGCCGACGGTCGCGGACGCCCGGCGCAAGAAGGCCCGGACGGTCTACCGCGTGGGAGTGCCGCCGGAGCTGTTGCGGGTGCTCAGCGAGAGGGGCGTAGTTGGTCCGCGTGCCGGACCAGCGGCGCCCGAATCGCCCGGGTCTGGTAGTCCGGTGGACGGACCAGTGAAGGGCGCTTCTAGTCCGGGTCGCGGACTAGAACTAGTCCGTCACGCGGACCGAGTTGGTCCGCCACGCGGACGCAAGACATACAGGGAACAAGAAACGGTTGGGGTCCGCGCCGCGAGCGGCCTCGACCACCGTTACGTCGAGGGGCCGAATGGCTCCTGTGCTCATCCCGGGTGCAGGAAGTCGGCTCCGCTGCACGGGCCCGCGCTGCGGGCCGTGCCCGAGGAGGGAAGGAGAGTGATGGGGGAGTGAGGGTGTACCTCGCGCCGGTCGACGTCGCGCAGTGCGCGACGTGCGGCGGCGACCTGGTGGCCGCCGGGGACGACTGGCGGCACCGCGACGCCACGGGTTGCACCGAGCTGGCCACGCCGGTGATCTGCCGGCACTCCGCCTGCGGCCTGCCGGCCGCTGTCGGGAGCTTGGCTTGCGCGGACTGCGCGGGTGCTTTTTCGTCGGTCGCGGGTGTCGGGTCGCAGTGCCCAACGGCGACCGTATAGAGTCTATGTAGGACGTTCGTTCACGTGGAAAGGGACGAAGGATGAGTTCACGGTTCATGCCCGCCAGCCGCAAGAAGGCCAAGGCGCGGATCGCCCTCGCAGGGCCGAGCGGGGCAGGCAAGACCCTGACCGGGTTGAAGCTGCTGTACACGCTGACCGGCTCGGGGACCGTCGCCGATGGCGTCGAGCGGATCGCGTTCGTCGACACCGAGCGGGACTCGGCCGACAAGTACGCGGTCAACCCGGAGCTGCCCGGCGTCGGCGACATGACGCCCGAGGAGGCCGGTGGCTACGGGTTCTCGAAGATCAGCCCGGTGCGGTACGACCCGCGGCAGCTCGTCGAGCTGATCGACGAGGCGGCGGTCGCGGGCTTCACGGGCTTCATGCTCGACTCGGCGTCGCACTACTGGTTCGGGCCCGGCGGCATCCTGGAGCTGGTCGACCTGTTCGCCCGCAACCACGGCGGCCGGTCGATGGACGGCTGGAAGGACGTGCGCCCGATCGAGCGGGCGTACATCGAGGCGCTGATGAGCTTCCCCGGGCACGTCGTGGTCTGCCTCCGGTCGAAGCAGAAGTACGAGATCACGGAGGGCAGCGACGGCCGCAAGCAGGTGTCCAAGCTGGGCATGCAGCCCGACCAGCGCGACGGGCTGGAGTACGAGTTCGACCTGGTGGGCGACCTCGACCAGGGGCACTACCTGCGGGTGACGAAGAGCCGGTGCGACGCCCTGGCCGACGAGGTGATCCACAAGCCGGACGCGGAGCTGGGCCACCAGCTGCTCGACTGGCTGGACAACGGCGAGCCGCCGAAGGACCTCGACTGGCCGAAGGCCCTGGCGGCGTGCTCGTCGCGGGAGGACCTGGCGGTCCTGTGGCAGCGGGCGCAGCGCCTCGGCAAGACGCAGAAGCTGCGGGACGCCTTCAACGCGCGAGGCGCGGAGATCGCGGCCGCGCGGCGAGCGGCCGAGGCCCCGGGCACCCAGCTCGACAGCGCGCTGAGCGAGGCGGCCGGCGCGACGTCGGTCAACGGCCGGCAGCCGGAGACGGCGGGAGCGGGCCGGTGAGCGTGCAGCAGGCGGCCATGCGGGCGGCGGTGTTGAAGGCCCTGATGGACGAGGTGCGCAAGGTCTACGACCTGGCGCGGGCCGAGGCCGACGGCCAGCTGGTCGAGCTGAACGGCGAGCTGGGCGTGACGACGGTGCAGGTGAAGCTGCCGGGCTACGACGGCGCGGTGGCGCAGGTGACGCTCTCCGAGCCGAAGACGGGCTACGTGGTCGACGAGGCCGGGTTCCTGGCCTGGTGCAAGCAGGAGCACCCGTCGGAGGTGGCGGTGACGACTCCGGCGCCGGTCGAGTCGGTGCGGCCCGCCTGGCGCAAGGCGCTGCTCGGCCGGATGAAGGTCGAGCCGGACGGCACGGTGGTCGACGGCGAGACGGGCCGGGTCCTCGACTTCGTGGAGGTCGCGGAGCCGCCGCCGCCGTCGACGACGCTGACGTTCAAGAAGGGCGGCCGGGAGGAGGTGGCGCGGGCCTACCGGGACGGTCGGCTGGCGCTGCCGGAGCTGCTGGCGCTGCCGGCGGCCGAGCAGGAGTGAGCGGGTGCGGGGCCGGACGAGGGGCGACCTTCTCCCGGCCCCGCTCCACATCGGAGCCGGGGGAGGTGAGCGGTGGCGATCGACGCGCGGCTGGTGCGTGACGGCCTGGTCGACGTGGAGGCGTTCGCCGCCGCCGCCGAGGTCGGCCCGGTCGGGGTGTGCGACGGCTGCGCCGGGCTGCTCGACGGCTCGGCGACCGAGGGCGGCGGCCTGGTGTGGCTGACGACCAGGTGCCGGGGCTGCGGGCGGGAGCGGACCGCGCCGGGCGGGCGGACGCTGCCGCGCCCCGCGGGCCAGCGGCCGGGCCCGCCGGCGTGGCTGCTGGAGGCGGCGGCCGAGCTGGACGCCCGGCGGCTGGGCGAGCGGCCCGACCGCTCACAGCCCGTCTAAGCCGGGCCGGCGCACCGCCTCACTCCACTACCCGGCCCGGGCTGTTCGGCGCTCTCCGGGGACGGGGGACGACCGCCCTTTGTGTGACGCGCTCCACGGCCCGGAGCGTACATAAAACTTGTATGCAAAACTGTCGTCTGCCTACAATGAAGTTGTACGTTCCGCCCCCCACCCTGCCTGTGAGGAGAGAGCCGAGATGCTGAGCTACGAGGAGATCCTGGAGCGCGCACTGCGGGCCGCTGCCGAGACGCTGGACCTGGAGGAGGCCGCCGAGTCGGCGGGCGAGGAGCCGCTGGCCGACAGCGACGGCGAGCCGACCGAGGTCCGCGAGGTCCAGACGCTGAGCGACGCGGGCTTCATGACGACCGACCACGGGGTGGTCATCCGGCTGACCGACGGCCGCGAGTTCACCCTGTCGCTCAAGCAGTACCGCTGACCGAGCCGGCGGGGGCGGCGCCCG
>NZ_JAPFQV010000025.1:0-79296 GCF_033804685.1 Micromonospora sp. RTP1Z1 | reverse complement strand
GCCCCGACCGGCCGGCCGGGTGCGCCGACCGTCGACGGCGTCCACTCCGGCCCGGTCGCCCCCGGTCGGTCCACGCCGTCCCCGGCTGCCGCTGACGGCCGCCCGACCGGGCCGGCCCGCGGCGCGGCCCGGCCGGGCGTCGCGCCCGACGGTCCCGTCGCAACTAGGCCGCCCGCGGACCGACTCGGCCCCCAGCCCGGCGGCGTCGAGCCCGGTCCCCGGACGGCGGGCGGGCAGCCGGCGGTAGCCCGGGCGGCCGCCCCCGTGGCCCGGCCCGACGAGCGGCCGACCGGCCGACCGACCCCGCCGCAGCGGGAGCCGGGCCGCCCGGAACCGCGCGGCACGGCGACCGTACCCGCGCCCGGGCGCCCCGGCGACGCGCCCGCGGTGGCGCGGGCCGCCGCGGTCGTACCGCAGCCGGAGCCGGTCGGTCCGCGACCGCGACCGGCGGACCCGGCCGGACCGGCACTGCGGCGGGCCGGGTCGGAGCCGGCGCCGGACGACCGGACGGCGGCCGGTGGCCTGCGCGGCGCCCGGTCCGAGCTGCGCCGGCAGATGCGCGAGCGGAGCCGGCTGCGGCTGGGCATCCTCGCGCTGGTCAGCCTGGTGCTGCTCGGCGCGGTGCCGCTCTACTTCGGTCTCCGGACGATCAGCCGGGACCCGGTCTTCGACTCCCTCGACGCGCTCGCCCTGCCGAGCTGGGCCACGGTGAAGACCGTCGACAACGTCAGTGGCAGCCGCTGGTGCCTGCAGGACTGCCGGCTCCGGGAGCGCACGGTGGAGTCGCAGCGAGCGCCGAAGGAGACCACCCAGGCCTACGCGCAGGCGCTGACCCGGGACGGCTGGCAGCGGTGGAAGGTCAGCCGCTGCCCGGAGCAGCCGGCCAAGGGCAGCTACACCTGCTGGCGCCGGGACGAACTCACCCTCGACCTCTGGGTGCGCGAGCCCACCTGCGCCCTGCCGCCGGTCAACGGGCAACCGGCGCCGTCTCCGGCGCCCTCGCCCGCAGCGGGGAAGTGCGCCGGCTCGTTGGTGTCGGTGAAGGTGCGCAACGCGATCGACGACGAGCGGACCCGACCACAGCCGAGCACCGACCCGTCACTCACCGGTGAGGATCCGTACCCGACGCTCACCGACGATCCACTGGGCGAGCAGACACGCTCACCGTCCTGAGCCGCTTTCCATCACGGACGGTAGGGTCTGGGGCTGGCGGGCCCGCCCGCGTCCGTCGACCGGTGGTGGGTCGGCACGGGGCGAGTGGGCGGACGGTCGCGCGTTCCGGGACGTCGGTTCCCGGAACGCCTGCTTGAGGAGGAACATGCGCGTGGATGGTGGACAGATCGCTGCGCTGATCGCGGCCGGCGCGTTCCTGATGCTGGTGCTCGTGCTGGCGGTGCCGATCCTGCGGCTGCGGCACACCGTGGACGCGACGACCCGCATGATCAACGACCTGAACGAGCGCACCACGCCGCTGCTCGGCGACGTCAACACGACCGTGAAGAACGTCAACGTCGCCCTGGAGCAGGTGCAGACCTCCCTCGACGGGGTCAACCTCCAGCTCGCCAAGGTGGACACCATGACCACCCACGCGCAGAACGTCACCGCCAACGTGGCGAACCTGGCCACCGTGGTCTCCGCCGCCGCGGCGAACCCCCTGGTGAAGGTGGCCGCGTTCGGCTACGGCGTACGCCGGGCGGCCTCGGCCCGCCGGCACGCGGAGACCGAGCGCGAGGTGCGCGACACCATCAAGCAGCAGCGCCAGGCCGCCAAGCGCGGCAACCGCTGACCCGGCCGGCGCCGACCAGGAGGATGAGAGCATGAGGCGGTTGTTCTGGCTGGGCATCGGGCTGGGCGTGGGCGTGCTGGTGGTGCGCAAGGCGACCCGCGCCGCGCAGGCGTACACGCCGGCCGGCATCGCCAGCGGCCTGTCGGAATCCGCTGGCGGCCTCGTCGAGTCGCTGCGTAGCTTCGTGGAGGACGTCCGGATCGGGATGGCCGAGCGCGAGCAGGAGATCCACGAGGCGTTCGCCCGCGGCGAGACGTTCGACGACCAGTACGCCGAGCTGCGGGAGGACCCGCACATCGGCGACCGAGAGATTTTCCCGGAGGAGCACCAGCGATGAAGACGGCGGAGATCAGGCGGCGGTACCTCGCGCACTTCGAGGCGAACGGCCATGCCGTGGTGCCGTCCGCTCCGCTGCCCGCCATCAGCGACCCGAACCTGCTGTTCGTCAACGCCGGCATGGTGCAGTTCGTCCCCTACTTCCTGGGCCAGCAGGCCCCGCCGTACCGCCGCGCGGCCAGCGTCCAGAAGTGCATCCGGACGCCGGACATCGACGAGGTCGGCAAGACCAGCCGGCACGGCACGTTCTTCCAGATGAACGGCAACTTCTCCTTCGGCGACTACTTCAAGGACGGGGCGATCCCGCTCGCCTGGGACCTGGTCACCAACCCGATCGAGGCGGGCGGCTTCGGGCTGGACCCGGAGCGGCTCTGGCCGACGGTCTACCTGGACGACGACGAGGCGTTCCAGATCTGGCGGTCGGTCGGGGTGCCCGCCGAGCGGATCGTCCGCCGGGGCAAGGCGGACAACTTCTGGTCGATGGGCATTCCCGGTCCCTGCGGCCCGTGCTCCGAGCTGTTCTACGACCGCGGCCCCGAGTACGGCCGCGAGGGTGGCCCGGCGGTCGACGAGGACCGCTACATGGAGTTCTGGAATCTCGTCTTCATGCAGTTCGAGCGGGGTCCGGGCACCTCCAAGGAGGACTACCCGATCCTCGGCGAGCTGCCGGCGAAGAACATCGACACCGGCATGGGCCTGGAGCGGATGGCCTCGATCCTGCAGGGCGTCGACAACCTCTACGAGATCGACGAGGTCCGGCCGATCCTGGACCGGGCCGCCGAGCTGACCGGCAAGCGGTACGGCGCGCACTCCGGCCACGTGGCCAGCGAGTCGCACCCGGACGACGTCCGGCTGCGGGTGATCGCCGACCACGTGCGTACCGCGCTGATGCTGATCGGCGACGGGGTGACCCCGTCCAACGAGGGCCGTGGCTACGTGCTGCGCCGGATCATGCGCCGGGCGATCCGCGCGGTCCGGCTCCTCGGCTTCCAGGACCGGGCGCTGCCCGAGCTGCTGCCGGTGGCCCGGGACTGCATGTCCCCCTCGTACCCGGAGCTGGCCGCCGAGTTCGGCCGGATCTCCCAGTACGCGTACGCCGAGGAGGAAGCGTTCCTCGCCACGCTGCGCGCGGGCACCACGATCCTGGACACCGCGATCGCGGAGACGAAGTCGGCGGGCAAGCCGGCCCTTTCCGGGGACAAGGCGTTCCAGCTGCACGACACGTACGGCTTCCCGATCGACCTCACCCTGGAGATCGCGGGCGAGCAGGGGCTCCAGGTCGACGCGGAGGGCTTCCGCCGGCTGATGGCCGACCAGCGGAACCGGGCGAAGGCGGACGCGCAGGCGCGCAAGACCGGGCACACCGACGTGTCGGCGTACCGGTCGGTGCGCGACGACGGCGGTCCGGTGGAGTTCACCGGCTACACCGAGCTGAACCGGGAGTCGCGGGTGCGGGCGCTGCTCGCCGGCGGCGCCGAGGTCGGCGCGGCGGTCGAGGGCGACACGATCGAGCTGGTGCTCGACACCACGCCGTTCTACGCGGAGGGTGGCGGTCAGCAGCCCGACCAGGGTCTGATCACGGTCGGCGGCGGCCAGCTCGAGGTCTTCGACGTGCAGCAGCCGGTGCCGGGGCTGATCGTGCACCGGGCCCGGGTAATCCGGGGTGAGGTGCGCGCCGGGGAGACCGGGTACGCCGAGATCGACGTGTCCCGGCGGCGGGCGATCTCCCGTTCGCACACCGCGACCCACCTGGTGCACCAGACGATGCGCAACTTCCTCGGCGAGTCGGCCACCCAGGCGGGTTCGCTGAACGCGCCGGGCCGGCTGCGGTTCGACTTCAACACCCCGACCGGGGTGGCGCCGAGCGTGCTGCATGACGTGGAGCAGCAGGTCAACGAGGTGCTGTTGGCCGACCTGGAGGTGAACGCGTTCATCACCACCCAGGAGGAGGCCCGCCGGATCGGCGCGATGGCGCTGTTCGGTGAGAAGTACGGCGAGCGGGTCCGGGTCGTCGAGGTCGGCGACTACGCCCGGGAGCTGTGCGGCGGCACGCACGTGGCCCGGTCGGCCCAGCTCGGCCTGGTGAAGATCCTCTCCGAGGCCTCCGTGGGCTCCGGCGTGCGCCGGATCGAGGCCCTCGTGGGGATGGACGCGTTCGGCTTCCTGGCCCGCGAGCACCTGCTGGTCTCCCGGCTGGCCGAGCTGTTCCGGGTCCCCGGCGACCAGGTCGCCGACCGGGTGGAGCAGACCGTCACCCAGTTGCGGGACGCGGAGAAGGAGCTGGAGAAGCTCCGCGCCCAGTTGGTCCTCGGCGGCGCGGCGGCGTTCGCGGCGCAGGCGAAGGACGTGCGGGGGGTCGCGTACGTCGGCACCGAGGCGCCCGAGGGGGCGGCCGGCAACGACGTGCGGACCCTGGCCCAGGAGATCCGCGGCCGGATCGACCCGGCCCGGCCGGCGGTGGTCGCCGTGGCGGCCCGGGCCAACGGAAAGTCGTCCCTGGTGGTGGCCGTGAACCAGGCCGCCCGGGGGCGGGGCCTGACCGCGAAGGATCTGGTCAAGGCGGCTTTCTCCGGTCGGGGTGGCGGCAGCGACGACCTCGCCCAGGGCGGTGGCCTGCCCGCGGCCGAGGCGCCGAACCTGCTGGCTACGGTGGAGAAGGCGATCGCCGACGCGTGATGGCGCACCGACTGCGGCCAGGGCGGATCATGCCGGTCCGCCCTGGCCCGTCACGGGAGGTGTCCGATAATGGCTGAGCTGTCCCGTGGGGTCCGGCTCGGGGTGGACGTCGGACAGGTCCGGGTCGGCGTTTCCCGCTCCGATCCGCACGGCATCCTGGCCACCCCGCTGGTCACCCTCGCCCGGGACCTGACCGCCGCCGACGACGCGGTGCCGGCCGAGATGGCGGCGCTGGTCGACCTCATCGCCGAATACGAGGCCGTCGAGGTCGTCATGGGCCTTCCGGTCAATCTTGCCGGCAAGCTCGGCCCGGCGGCGACGAACGTCTCGTCGTACGCTGCCCGTCTGGCCGATGTAATAGCGCCGGTTCCGGTGACGCTGACGGACGAGAGGATGTCGACCGTGGTGGCGAGTCGTAGGCTGGCCGAACGGGGCGTCCGGGGAAAGCGCCAACGGGCGGTGGTCGACCAGGCCGCCGCGGTGGAGATTCTGCAGAGCTGGCTGGACGCGCAGCGGAGGCGGACGCAATGATCGACGACGATCTTGACCTGGGGTTCGACGAGTCGGAGAGGGGGGAGAAGGGCCGGCACCGGCGCGGTGCGGTACGCAAGCGCAACGGCAAGTCGCGCGGCCGGGGCAAGACGATCTTCGCCCTGCTGATGGCGCTCGTGCTGCTCGGCGGTATCGGCGGCGGCGCGTACGTCGGCTTCGACCGGATCCGCAACCACTTCGTCACCCCGGACTACGACGGCCCCGGATCGGGCGAGGCGCTGGTCGCGGTGAAGGCCGGCGACACCCTCACCGACATCGGGGACTCCCTCTACGACGCGGGTGTGGTGAAGAGCACCAAGGCCTTCATCGAGGCCGCGGATGCCAACTCCCGTAGCAAGAACATTCAGGTCGGCCGGTACAAGGTCAGGAAGCAGATGAAGGCCGCCGACGTGGTGACCCTGCTGCTCGACCCGAAGAGCCGGGTGGTGAACGGGGTGACCATCCCCGAGGGCACGATCAGCCTGGCGATCTACGACATTCTCTCCAAGCAGACCAAGATCCCGGTCGCCGACTTCAAGGCTGCCGCGAAGGATCCGGTCAAGCTGGGGGTGCCGGCGTACTGGTTCAACCGGGGGGACGGCAAGAAGGGCGCGAAGAGCATCGAGGGCTTCCTCTTCCCGGCGACCTACGAGATCCCGCCGAAGGCCACCGCCGAGCAGATCCTCAAGATGATGGTGGACCAGTTCCTCACCGTCACCCAGCAGTTGAACTTCGTCGAGAAGGCGCAGCAGGAGCGGAAGATCTCCCCGTACGAGGCGCTGATCACCGCCTCCATCGCCCAGGCCGAGTCGGTCAACCACGTGGACTTCCCGAAGGTGTCCCGGGTCATCTACAACCGGGTCTACGCCGGCAAGATCGGCTGCAAGTGCCTCGGGATCGACAGCGCCATCAACTACTGGCTGCGGCTGCAGGGCAAGGACCCGAAGGACTCGGACGTCCTGAAGAACAGCGAGATCCACGACCTGAAGAACCCGTACAACACGCACGACGTGGCCGGACTGCCGGTCACGCCGATCAGCAACCCCGGCGAGGACGCGCTCAAGGGCGCGGTGAACCCGCCGGTGGGGGACTGGATCTACTTCATGACGGTGGACCAGAAGGGCACGATGGGCTACGGCTCAACCGATGCCGACTTCAGGAAGCTGCAGAAGCAGATGTGCGACAACGGCGTGCTGAGCGGGTCGAACTGCACGTGAGAGCCGCCGTCGTCGGCCGGCCGATTGCGCACTCGCTCTCCCCGGTCATCCATGAGGCGGGGTACGCGGCGGCCGGGCTGACCGGGTGGTCGTACACCCGGATCGAGTGCGGGGCCGAGGAGCTGCCCGGGCTGGTCGCCGGGCTGGGCCCGGAGTGGGCCGGGTTGTCGGTGACCATGCCCGGCAAGGAGGCGGCGCTCGCGCTGGCAGACGAGGTCTCGCCGGTCGCCGCCGCCGTCGGCGCCGCCAACACGCTGGTACGCCGCCCCGACGGCTCCTGGTACGCGGACAACACCGATGTCGCCGGCATGGTCGACGTGCTCAGCGCCGCCGGGGTGGCGACGGGCGCGACGGTCACCGTGCTGGGCGCGGGTGGCACCGCCCGCGCCGCTCTCGCGGCGGCCGCCCGGCTCGGCGCGGCCGAGGTGACCGTGGTGGCCCGCCGCCCGGAGGCCGTCCACGAGTTGCGCCCGGTGGCCCGCGTGGTGGGCGTGCCGCTGACCGGCGCGGCCTGGGACGGGGCGCCGAGCCACGCCCGGGCCGACGTGGTGATCTCCACCGTCCCCAAGGGCGTGGCCGACCCCCTCGCGGAGAACTTCGACTGGCGGCCAGGGACGGTCTTCTTCGACGCCCTCTACGACCCCTGGCCCACCCCGCTCGCCGCCGCCGCGCTGGCGGCCGGCTGCCGGGTGGCCTCCGGGCTGGACCTGCTGCTCGCCCAGGCGGTCGGCCAGTTCGAACAGTTCACCGGGGTCCCCGCGCCGGTCGACGCGATGCGTGCGGCGCTCACCGCGGCGCGCGCCTGACCCTCCGCCGGACGGGCGCGTCCGCAGGGCGGGACGCGGTGGGCGCGGCGTCGCGGCGGCCACCGGGCGTGACAGACTGATCGCTGTGTTGCGCTGGCTGACTGCAGGTGAATCGCACGGACCCGCCCTCGTCGCGATGCTGGAGGGGGTGCCCGCCGGGATCGAGGTGACCACCGGGGAGATCGCCGGTGAGCTGGCCCGACGGCGGCTCGGCTACGGCCGGGGCGCCCGGATGTCGTTCGAGCAGGACGAGGTCGAGATCATCGGTGGGCTCCGGCACGGGGTCACCATCGGCAGCCCGGTGGCGATCCGGGTGGGCAACTCGGAGTGGCCGAAGTGGCGCACCGTGATGGCCGCCGACCCGGTCGGCGAGGCGGAGCTGGCCGCGCAGGCCCGCAACGCGCCGCTCACCCGTCCCCGGCCGGGCCACGCCGACCTGGCCGGCATGCAGAAGTACGGCCACACCGACGCCCGGCCCATCCTGGAGCGGGCCAGCGCCCGGGAGACCGCCGCCCGGGTCGCCGTGGGCGCCGTCGCCAAGGCCCTGGTCAAGCAGGCGCTCGGCATCGAGATCGTCTCGCACGTGGTGGAGCTGGGTCCGGTCGCCGTCAAGCCCGGGCTGCGCCCCACCCCCGATGACGCCGAGCGGATCGACACCGACCCGCTGCGCTGCCTCGACCCGGAGGCGAGCGCCCGGATGGTCGCCGAGGTCGACGCCGCGAAGAAGGCCGCCGACACGCTCGGCGGCGTGGTCGAGGTGCTGGCGTACGGGGTCCCGCCGGGCCTGGGCAGCCACGTGCAGTGGGACCGCAAGCTCGACGGCCGGCTCGCCACCGCGCTGATGTCCATCCAGGCGATCAAGGGTGTGGAGATCGGCGACGGCTGGCGGCAGGCCCGCTCCCGGGGCTCCGAGGCGCACGACGAGATCATTCCCACCGCCGCCGGGGTGCGTCGGGTCACCGACCGGGCCGGCGGCCTGGAGGGCGGCATCACCACCGGCGAGCCGCTGCGGGTGAAGGCGGCGATGAAGCCGATCTCCTCGCTGAACCGGGCCCTGGCCACCGTCGACGTCACCACCGGCGAGCCGGCCACCGCCATCAACCAGCGCTCCGACGTCTGCGCGGTGCCCGCCGCGGCGGTCGTCGCCGAGGCGATGGTCGCGCTGGTGCTCGCCGAGGCGGCGGTGGAGAAGTTCGGTGGCGACTCGGTCGCCGAGATGCGCCGCAACCTCGCCGGCTACCTCGACACCCTGGTGATCCGGTGACCGGCCCCGACGGCGAGGGGGACCACGTCCCGATGACCCGCCCGGTCTGCGTGCTGGTCGGGGCGCCCGGCTCCGGGAAGACCACCATCGGTCAGGCGCTCGCCGCCGCGCTGGGGGTCGAGTTCCGGGACACCGACTTCGACATCGAGCAGCTCGCCGGCAAGCCGATCCCGGAGATCTTCGTCGACGAGGGGGAGGATCACTTCCGTACCCTCGAACGGGCGGCGGTGGCGGCGGCGCTGGCGTCGCACGACGGGGTGCTCGCCCTCGGCGGCGGCGCGATCCTCGCCGAGGAGAACCGCGCCGCGCTGATCGGGCACACCGTCGTGCACCTGTCGGTGGAGCTGCCCGACGCGGTGAAGCGGGTCGGTCTCGGCGCCGGGCGGCCGCTGCTGGCGATCAACCCGCGGGCCACCCTCAAGTACCTGATGGAGCAGCGTCGCCCGCTCTACGCCGAGGTGGCCACCGCGACCGTGCTCACCGACGGGCGGACCCCGGAGGAGATCGCCGGCGAGGTCGCCGCCCTGCTCGAGCCCTGACCGGCGTCCGCCGGCCGGGGCGCGCCGGTCACGGAGTGGACACTCGCCGCCGGAGACCTCCGGCTCGACTAGGCTGCCGGCGATGGACGAGGTGACCCGGATCCCGGTCGGCGGCGAGCGGCCGTACGACGTGCTGGTGGGACGCGACCTGCTCGACCCGCCGCCGCGACTGCTGCCCGGCGCGACCCGGGTCGCGGTGCTGCACGCACCCCCGCTGAAGGCGCTGGCGGAGGCGCTCGCCGAGCGGGTCCGCGCGGTCGGGGTCGAACCGCTGCTGATCGAGGTGCCCGACGCCGAGGCGGGCAAGCGGATCGACGTCGCCGTCGCCTGCTGGGACCGGCTCGGCGAGGCGGGCTTCACCCGTACCGATGCCGTGGTGGGGGTGGGCGGCGGCGCGGTCACCGACCTGGCCGGCTTCGTGGCGGCCTGCTGGCTGCGCGGGGTGCGCTGGGTGCCGGTGGCGACCTCGCTGCTCGGCATGGTCGACGCGGCGGTGGGCGGCAAGACCGGCGTCAACACCGCCGCCGGCAAGAACCTGGTCGGCGCCTTCCACCCGCCGGCCGGGGTGATCTGCGACCTCGCCACCCTGGACAGCCTGCCCCCGGCCGACCTGGCGGCCGGGATGGCCGAGGTGGTCAAGTGCGGCTTCATCGCCGACCCGGTGATCCTCGACCTGGTCGAGCGGGATCCCGCCGCCGCCCTGGACCCGACCGGGCCGGTGACCCGCGAGCTGATCGAGCGGGCGATCCGGGTCAAGGCCGACGTGGTCTCCGGCGACCTGCGGGAGTCCGGGGTACGGGAGGTGCTGAACTACGGGCACACCCTGGCCCACGCGATCGAGAAGGTCGAGGGTTACCGCTGGCGGCACGGGCACGCCGTGTCGGTGGGTCTGGTCTACGCCGGCGCCCTGGCCCGGCTCGCCGGCCGGCTGGACGCCGCCACCGCCGAGCGGCACCGCACCGCGATGACCGCGCTCGGCCTGCCCACCAGCTACCCGGCCGACGCCTGGCCCGAGCTGCTCGCCGCGATGCGGGTCGACAAGAAGGCCCGGGGCAGCCGGCTGCGCTTCGTGGTGCTGGACGGCCTGGCCCGGCCGGCGATCCTGGAGGGCCCCGACGACGACCTGCTGTGCGCGGCGTTCCGGGAGATCAGCTCGTGAGGGTGTACGTGCTCAACGGCCCTAACCTGGGTCGGCTGGGCTCCCGGCAGGTCGACGTCTACGGGGTGACCAGCTACGCCGACCTGGTCACCAGGTGCGTGGACGTGGGTCGGGAGCTGGGCCTGGACGTGGTGGTCCGGCAGACCGACGCCGAGCACGAGCTGCTCGGGTGGCTGCACGCGGCGGCGGACGAGGGCGCGCCGGTGGTGCTCAATCCCGCCGCCTGGTCGCACTACTCGATCGCGGTGCGGGACGCCTGCGCGATGCTGCGGGGGCCGCTGGTGGAGGTGCACATCTCCAACATCCACGCCCGCGAGGAGTTCCGGCACCACTCGGTGGTCTCCGCGGTGGCGACCGGGGTGATCTGCGGGCTGGGCGTGGACGGCTACCTCCTCGCCCTGCGGCATGTCGCCACCCGGCTGGCGGCGACCGACTGAGCCGGTCGCGGTCACGGTCCGTGGCGCCGTGGTGGGGTGGGTGGGCGCTCTACGCGGTCATCCGGGTGATCCTCGGGTCGGGCGGGACAGCGGCGGCGCTGTCGGTTCGACACAGCTAGTAGACTTTCCAGGTCTGTCCGCCAATTGATGATCAAGGCAGGAAATGGCCACCACCAACGAGCTCAAGAACGGCCTAGTACTCAACCTCGACGGGGGGCTCTGGGCTGTCGTCGAGTTCCAGCACGTCAAGCCCGGTAAGGGTGGCGCCTTCGTGCGTACCACCCTGAAGAACGTGCTGTCCGGCAAGGTCGTCGACAAGACCTTCAACGCGGGCACCAAGGTCGAGACCGCGACCGTCGACAAGCGCACCATGCAGTACCTGTACGCCGATGGCGAGGACTACGTCTTCATGGATCTGGAGACGTTCGACCAGATCACCGTCCCCGGCGGCACCGTCGGCGAGGCGGCCAACTACCTCCTCCCGGAGGCCGAGGCGACCGTCGCCACGCACGAGGACGTCCCGCTCTACATCGAGCTGCCGACCTCGGTCGTGCTCGAGGTCACCTACACCGAGCCGGGTCTGCAGGGCGACCGGTCGACCGGCGGCAACAAGCCGGCCACCGTCGAGACCGGGGCGACCGTGCCGGTGCCGCTCTTCATCACCACCGGCGAGAAGATCAAGGTCGACACCCGCGACGGCCGTTACCTCGGCCGCGCCTGATGGCCGAGGGTTCCAAGCAGCACATGCCGGCGCGCCGCAAGGCGCGCAAGCGGGCGCTGGACGTGCTCTTCGAGGCGGACCTCCGCGACCGGCCCCCGGTCGAGGTGCTCGCCGGCTACATCGAGCGGATCGAGAAGCCCCGCCCGGAGCACCTCGGCTACGCCGTCAGTCTGGTCGAGGGCGTAGGCGCGCACCTCGACCGGATCGACGAGCTGATCGCCAGCTACGCCGAGGGCTGGACGCTCGACCGGATGCCGGCGGTCGACCGTAACCTCGCCCGGATCGCCGTCTACGAGCTGCTCTACGTCGACGACATCGACGACGCGGTGGCGATCAGCGAGGCCGTCGAGCTGGCCCGGCAGATGTCGACCGACGACTCGCCGCGCTTCCTCAACGGGGTGCTCGGCCGGATCGCCGAGTACGCCACCCGCTGAGCGGCGGGCCGGTCGCGCCGACGCAGGCGCCACGGCAGCCGCACCCCGTACGACGAAAAGGGCCCGTGCCGGACGGCACGGGCCCTTTTCGTCTGCTGGGGGGTCAGGACGCGAAGAACGCCCGCGGGTCGGCGACCAGCACACCGTGCTCGGTGAGCCGCTCGATCAGGCCCGACGGCGAGGCGTCGTAGACGATCGCGAGCGCGCGCAGGTCGTCGGCGCGGATGGAGAGCACCCGGCCGTTGTAGTCACCGCGCTGCTGCTGGATGGCACGGGCGTACCGGGCGACGTAGGCGAGGTCCTCGGAGGCCTCGTCGTAGAGCCGCTCGAGGTCCAGGACGATCTTGCTGGTCGGCTCGTGGCGCACCCCGCTGCCGTCGGGCAGCAGCTCCGAGACGGGAACTCGGTAGAAGTCGGCCAGCTCCGCCAGGCGGGACACGGTGACGGCCCGGTCGCCGCGCTCGTAAGAGCCGACCACCACGGCCTTCCACCGCCCGTTCGACTTCTCCTCCACACCCTGCAGGGACAGGCCCTGCTGCTGGCGGATGGAGCGCAGGCGGGCGCCCAGCGACTTGGCGTATTCAGAGGGCATTCGGACACTCCCAGTGCTGCTCGGGGTTCTCCCAGCTATCGCTACGGAGCGTGACGGTACGGGGATTGCGACACCTGGTCAAGTGGTCGTGACATTACCGTTGGGGACCACGGGGGGAGTTATCCCCATTTCGCCACCCTGATCCGGGGGTCAGTGCCGGCCGCGATCGGCCTGGTGACCGCTGGTAACGTGGCGCGCAGCCCCGGTCCGGGCCGCTCGCGGCCGGACCGGCAGCCCAGACATCCTTTAACGACCCGTCCCGTGAGGCGGGGAAGGAGGTCCGCCGTGGCCTACCCATCGGCCGCCCGGACGACGCCGCCGCGACAACCCTCGGTGAAGGTGATCCTCGCCGCCGCCGACGTGACGCGGGTGGTCGACCGCATCGCCCACCAGATCCTGGAAAAGACCCAGGGCGCCGCCGACACCGTGCTGCTCGGCATCCCCACCCGGGGCGTACCGCTCGCCCGGCGGCTCGCCGCCCGGATCAGCACCTTCGAGGACGTGGCCGTCCCGATCGGCGTGCTCGACATCACCCTCTACCGCGACGACCTGCGCCGGCACGCCACCCGCGCGGTCGGCCCGACCGAGCTGCCGCCCGGCGGGATCGACGGCAAGCGGGTGATCCTCGTCGACGACGTGCTCTTCTCCGGCCGCACCGTGCGGGCCGCCCTGGACGCGCTCAGCGACGTCGGCCGCCCCGCCTCCGTGCAGCTCGCCGTCCTGGTCGACCGCGGCCACCGCGAGCTGCCGATCCGCGCCGACTACGTCGGCAAGAACATCCCGACCGCGCTCGCCGAGATCGTGAAGGTCACCCTCGCCGAGACCGACGGCGCCGACGAGGTCAAGCTGTACGGGGGACCCACCTTATGATCCGGCACCTGCTCTCCGGCGCCGACCTGGACGCCGCGACCGCCACCCAGATCCTCGACACCGCGGCCGAGATGGCCACCGTCGCCGGCCGCGAAATCAAGAAGCTCCCGGCGCTGCGCGGCCGGACCGTGGTGAACCTCTTCTACGAGGACTCCACCCGGACCCGGATCTCCTTCGAGGCGGCCGCCAAGCGGCTCAGCGCCGACGTGATCAACTTCTCCGCCAAGGGCTCCAGCGTGACCAAGGGGGAGAGCCTGAAGGACACCGCGCTCACCCTCCAGGCGATGGGCGCCGACGCGGTGGTCGTCCGGCACCCCGCCTCCGGGGCCCCGCACCGGCTGGCCAACTGGGTGGACGGGTCGGTGGTCAACGCCGGCGACGGCACCCACGAGCACCCCACCCAGGCGCTGCTCGACGCGTACACGATGCGTTCCCGGCTGGGCCGGCTCGCCGGCCTGCACGTGGCGGTCGTCGGCGACGTGCTGCACTCCCGGGTGGCCCGCTCGAACGTGCTGCTGCTCTCCACCCTCGGCGCCAAGGTCACCCTGGTCGGCCCGCCCACCCTCATCCCGGTCGACATCTCCGGTGCGCTCGCGCCCGGCACCGACGTCTCCTACGACCTCGACGCCGTTCTACCCAGCGTGGACGTGGTGATGATGCTGCGGGTGCAGCGGGAGCGGATGAACGACTCCTTCTTCCCCTCCGCCCGCGAGTACGCCCGCCGCTACGGGCTGGACGGCCCGCGCATGCGGCGGCTGCCCGAGCACGCGATCGTCATGCACCCCGGCCCGATGAACCGGGGCATGGAGATCACGCCCGAGGTCGCCGACTCGCCCCGCTCCACCATCGTCGAACAGGTCGCCAACGGGGTCTCCGTGCGGATGGCCGTCCTCTACCTGCTGCTCGGAGGGAACAACCGGTGACCGCGTACCTGATCAAGAACGTGAGCCTGGTCGGCGCCGCGCCGACCGACCTGCTGATTCGCGACGGCGTGGTGGCCGAGGCCGGCGCGGGCCTGACCGCGCCGGACGCCACGGTGATCGACGGCGCCGGGCTGGTCGCCCTGCCCGGCCTGGTCGACCTGCACACCCACCTGCGCGAGCCCGGCCGGGAGGACGCCGAGACCGTCGAGTCCGGCTCCCGGGCGGCGGCGCTCGGCGGCTACACCGCGGTCTGCGCGATGGCCAACACGTCCCCGGTCGCCGACACGGCCGGGGTGGTCGAGCAGGTCTGGCGGCTCGGCCGCGAGGCCGGGCTGGTCGACGTGCAGCCGATCGGCGCGGTCACCGTCGGCCTGGCCGGCGAGCGGCTGGCCGAGCTGGGCGCGATGGCCGACTCGGCGGCCGGGGTGCGGATCTTCTCCGACGACGGGCACTGCGTCGCCGACCCGAAGCTGATGCGCCGGGCGCTGGAGTACGTCAAGGCGTTCGACGGGATCATCGCCCAGCACGCCGAGGAGCCGCGGCTGACCGAGGGCGCGCAGATGCACGAGGGCGAGGTCTCCACCCGGCTCGGGCTGACCGGCTGGCCGGCGGTCGCCGAGGAGGCGATCATCGCCCGGGACGTGCTGCTCGCCGAGCACGTCGGGAGCCGGCTGCACATCTGTCACGTCTCCACCGCCGGCAGCGTCGAGGTGCTGCGGCACGCCAAGGCGCGCGGGGTGAAGGTCACCGCCGAGGTGACCCCGCACCACCTGCTGCTCACCGACTCCAAGGCCGAGACGTACGACCCGGTCTACAAGGTGAACCCGCCGCTGCGTACCGCCACCGACGTCGCCGCGCTCCGCGCCGCGCTGGCTGAGGGCGTGGTCGACATCATCGCCACCGACCACGCCCCGCACGCCGTGGAGGACAAGGAGTGCGAGTGGGCGTACGCCCGGCCGGGCATGCTCGGCCTGGAGACGGCGCTCTCCATCGCCCTCGACGTGCTCGGCCCGCAGTGGGACCTGATCGCCGAGCGGATGTCCCGGGCGCCGGCCCGGATCGCCGGCCTGGCGGGGCACGGCCTCGACCCGGCTCCCGGCGTGCCGGCCAACCTGACCCTGGTCGACCCGGCCGCCCGCCGCACCATCGAACCGGCGGAGCTGGCCAGCCGCAGTCGCAACACCCCGTACGCCCGCATGACGCTGCCGGGTCGCATCGTGGCGACCTTCCTGCGCGGCGAGCCGACGGTCCTGGACGGAAAGGCAGTCAAGTGATCCGAGCGAGGAACGTAGCGGAGCGGAGTCCCGCAGTCCGGATCGAAGGAAGTGCAGCATGACCCGCAGACCTTCCGCGATCCTCGTTCTCGAGGACGGGCGCACGTTCCACGGCGAGGCGTACGGCAGCGTGGGGGAGACCTTCGGCGAGGCGGTCTTCAACACCGGCATGACCGGCTACCAGGAGACCCTCACCGACCCGTCCTACCACCGGCAGGTGGTGGTGCAGACCGCGCCGCACATCGGCAACACCGGCGTGAACGACGAGGACGACGAGTCGGGCCGGATCTGGGTGGCCGGGTACGTGGTCCGCGACCCGGCCCGGATCGGCTCCAACTGGCGGGCCACCGGCGGGCTGGAGGACCGGCTCGTCGCCGAGGGCGTGGTCGGCATCAGCGGGGTGGACACCCGGGCGCTGACCCGGCACCTGCGCGAGCGCGGCGCGATGCGGGTCGGCATCTCCAGCGTCGACGACGACCCGCGCGCGCTGCTGGCCCGGGTCCGCCAGTCGCCGGAGATGGTCGGCGCGGACCTCTCCGCCGAGGTGACCACCGCCGAGCCGTACGTGGTGCAGGCGCAGGGGGAGCACCGGTTCACGGTCGCCGCGCTGGACCTGGGCATCAAGCGCAACGTGCCGCGCCGGCTCGCCGCGCGCGGGGTCACCACCCACGTGCTGCCCGCCGGCTCCACCATCGACGACCTGCTCGCCACCGGCGCGGACGCGGTCTTCTTCTCACCCGGCCCGGGCGACCCGGCCACCGCCGACGGTCCGGTCGCGCTGGCGAGAGAGGTGCTGCGCCGGCAGGTGCCGCTCTTCGGCATCTGCTTCGGCAGCCAGATCCTCGGCCGGGCGCTGGGCTTCGGCACCTACAAGCTCGATTACGGTCACCGCGGCATCAACCAGCCGGTGCTCGACCGGGCCACCGGCAAGGTCGAGGTGACCAGCCACAACCACGGCTTCGCGGTGCAGGTCCCCGGCGCGGGACAGGGCGTGGTGGTCCCGGACCAGGTGATCGAGACCGAGTTCGGTGCCGTCCAGGTAAGTCACGTCTGCCTCAATGACAACGTGGTCGAGGGGCTGCGGGCCAAGGACGTGCCCGCCTTCACGGTCCAGTACCACCCGGAGGCGGCGGCCGGCCCGCACGACGCGGACTACCTCTTCGACCGTTTCGCCGAACTCATCGAAGGCGGAAAGAATGCCTAAGCGGACCGATCTCAAGCACATCCTGGTGATCGGCTCCGGGCCGATCGTGATCGGACAGGCCTGCGAGTTCGACTACTCCGGCACCCAGGCCTGCCGGGTGCTGCGCAGCGAGGGGATCCGGGTCAGCCTGGTCAACTCCAACCCGGCGACGATCATGACCGACCCGGAGTTCGCCGACGCCACGTACATCGAGCCGATCACCCCGGAGTTCGTCGAGCTGGTCATCGCCAAGGAGCGCCCCGACGCGCTGCTGGCCACCCTGGGCGGGCAGACCGCGCTCAACACCGCCGTCGCCCTGCACGAGGCCGGCGTGCTGGAGAAGTACGGCGTCGAGCTGATCGGCGCGAACATCGAGGCGATCAACCGCGGCGAGGACCGGCAGCTGTTCAAGGACATCGTCGCGAAGGCCGGCGTACGCCTGGGCGTGGCCGACCCGACCGGCCTGGTGCCCCGGTCGCGGGTCTGCCACTCGATGGCCGAGGTCGAGGCGACCGCCGCCGAGCTGGGCCTGCCGGTGGTGATCCGGCCGTCGTTCACCATGGGTGGCCTCGGCTCCGGCATGGCGCACACCGCCGAGGACCTGGCCCGCATCGGCGGCGCCGGCCTGGCGGCCAGCCCGACGCACGAGGTGCTCATCGAGGAGAGCGTGCTCGGCTGGAAGGAGTACGAGCTCGAACTGATGCGGGACCGCCACGACAACGTGGTGGTGGTCTGCTCGATCGAGAACGTCGACCCGATGGGGGTGCACACCGGCGACAGCGTCACCGTGGCCCCGGCCATGACGCTCACCGACCGGGAGTACCAGCGCCTGCGCGACCTCGGCATCGCCGTGCTGCGCGAGGTCGGGGTGGACACCGGCGGCTGCAACATCCAGTTCGCGGTCAACCCGGCCGACGGCCGGATCGTCGTGATCGAGATGAACCCCCGGGTGTCCCGCTCCTCGGCGCTGGCCTCGAAGGCCACCGGCTTCCCGATCGCCAAGATCGCCGCGAAGCTCGCCATCGGCTACACCCTGGACGAGATCCCCAACGACATCACCCTGAAGACCCCGGCGGCGTTCGAGCCGACGCTCGACTACGTGGTGGTGAAGATCCCCCGGTTCGCGTTCGAGAAGTTCCCCGGTGCGGACCCGGAGCTGACCACCACGATGAAGTCGGTCGGCGAGGCGATGAGCCTGGGCCGCAACTTCACCGAGGCGCTCAACAAGGCGATGCGCTCGATGGAGACGAAAGCAGGCGGATTCTGGACTGTGCCGGATCCGGCCGGCACGACGAAGGAGAACACCCTCGCCGCGCTGCGGATGCCGCACGACGGTCGGCTCTACACCGTCGAGCGGGCGCTGCGGCTCGGCGCCTCCATCGCCGAGGTCGCCGCCGCCTCCGGCGGGATCGACCCGTGGTTCCTGGACCAGATCGCCGCGCTGGTCGAGCTGCGCGCGGAGGTCGTGGACGCCCCGGTGCTCGACGCCGACCTGCTGCGCCGGGCCAAGCGGGCCGGCCTGTCCGACCGGCAGCTCGCCGCGCTCCGCCCGGAGCTGGCCGCCGAGAACGGCGTCCGTACGCTGCGGCACCGGCTCGATATCCGCCCGGTGTACAAGACGGTGGACACCTGCGCCGCCGAGTTCGAGGCGACCACGCCGTACCACTACTCGACCTACGACCAGGAGACCGAGGTCGCCCCCTCGGACCGGCCCAAGGTCCTCATCCTGGGCTCCGGGCCGAACCGGATCGGGCAGGGCATCGAGTTCGACTACTCCTGCGTGCACGCCGTGATGGCCTTGCGGGAGGTCGGCTACGAGACCGTGATGGTCAACTGCAACCCGGAGACGGTCTCCACCGACTACGACACCGCCGACCGGCTCTACTTCGAGCCGCTGACCTTCGAGGACGTCCTGGAGGTCTGGCACGCCGAGGACTCCTCCGGCAAGGCGGCCGGCGGTCCCGGCGTGGTCGGGGTGATCGTGCAGCTCGGCGGGCAGACCCCGCTCGGCCTGGCCCAGCGGCTCAAGAACGCCGGGGTTCCGGTGGTCGGCACCTCCCCGGAGTCGATCCACCTGGCCGAGGAGCGCGGCGCGTTCGGCGCGGTGCTCGCCCGGGCCGGGCTGCGCGCCCCGGCGCACGGCATGGCCACCTCGTACGACGAGGCCAAGGCGATCGCCGACGAGATCGGCTACCCGGTGCTGGTCCGGCCGTCGTACGTGCTCGGCGGGCGGGGCATGGAGATCGTCTACGACGACCCCACCCTGCGCGACTACATCGGCCGGGCCACCGACATCTCCCCGGACCACCCGGTGCTGGTGGACCGGTTCCTCGACGACGCCATCGAGATCGACGTCGACGCCCTGGTCGACGCCGACGGCGAGGTCTACCTCGGCGGGGTGATGGAGCACATCGAGGAGGCCGGCATCCACTCCGGCGACTCGTCCTGCGCGCTGCCGCCGATCACCCTGGCCGGCTCCCACCTGACCGAGGTGCGCCGCTACACCGAGGCGATCGCCCGCGGCGTCGGGGTGCGCGGCCTGCTCAACGTGCAGTACGCCCTCAAGGACGACATGCTCTACGTGCTGGAGGCGAACCCGCGCGCCTCGCGGACCGTGCCGTTCGTCTCCAAGGCCACGGCGGTGCCGCTGGCCAAGGCGGCGGCCCGGATCGCGCTCGGCGCCACCATCGCCGAGCTGCGCGCCGAGGGCTTGCTGCCGCCCAGCGGGGACGGCGGCGCGATGCCGGCCGACGCCCCGATCGCGGTGAAGGAGGCGGTGCTGCCGTTCAAGCGGTTCCGCACCCCGGCCGGCAAGGGGATCGACTCGCTGCTCGGCCCGGAGATGAAGTCCACCGGCGAGGTGATGGGCATCGACACCAACTTCGGGCACGCCTTCGCCAAGTCGCAGTCGGCCGCATACGGCTCGCTGCCCACCGCCGGGAAGATCTTCGTCTCGGTGGCCAACCGGGACAAGCGCGGCATGATCTTCCCGATCAAGCGCCTGGCCGACCTGGGCTTCGAGATCGTCGCCACCACCGGCACGGCCGAGGTGCTGCGCCGGCACGGCATCGCCTGCGAGCAGATCCGCAAGCACTACGAGGCCGGCGCGGACGACGACGCGGTGTCGCTGATCCTTGGTGGCGACGTGGCCCTGGTCATCAACACCCCGCAGGGCTCCGGCGCCAGCGCCCGCTCGGACGGCTACGAGATCCGCAGCGCCGCGGTGACCGCCGACATCCCGTGCATCACCACGGTCCCCGGCGCCGCCGCCGCAGTGATGGGCATCGAGGCCCGCATCCGCGGCGACATGACCGTACGCCCGCTCCAGGAGCTGCACGCCGCCCTGCGAGCCAAGCAGTGATCTTCGAGCGGGTGGTCCGGCCGGGGCTGTTCCGGATCGGTCAGGGTGACGCCGAGGCGGCGCACGAGTGGACGCTGCACCGGCTGGCCGGGCTGTCCCGGCGGCCGGCGGCGCTGGCGGCGCTGCGGGCCCGGTACGCGGTCCGCGCCCCGCGGACCGTGTTCGGCGTGGAGTTCCCCAACCCGGTGGGGCTGGCCGCCGGGATGGACAAGGACGGCGCGGCGCTGCCGGCCTGGCCGGCGCTGGGCTTCGGCTTCGTCGAGGTCGGCACGGTCACCGCGCACCCGCAGCCGGGCAACCCCCGGCCCCGGCTGTTCCGGCTGCGGGACAGCGAGGCCGTGGTGAACCGGATGGGTTTCAACAACGCCGGCGCCGCGGCCCTGGCCGACCGGCTGGCGGCGCTGCCCCGCCCGATCGGCGTGCCGCTGGGCATCTCGCTCGGCAAGTCCAAGGTGACCCCCTTGGACGCGGCGGTCGAGGACTACCTGGCCTCCTACCGGACGCTGCGGGAGCACGGCGACTACTTCGCGGTCAACGTCTCCTCGCCGAACACCCCGGGGCTGCGGTCCCTGCAGGACAGGTTCCACCTGGACGCGTTGCTCGCGGCGCTGGTCGGGGAGAAGCCGGTGCTGGTGAAGATCGCCCCGGACCTCACCGAGCCGGCCATCGCCGAGCTGCTGGAGGTCTGCCTGGCCCGGGGTGCGGCCGGGGTGATCGCCACCAACACCACGCTGGCCCGGGACGGGCTCGACCCGGCCGACCGGGAGCGCGGCGCGGAGACCGGCGGCCTCTCCGGCCGTCCGCTGGCCGGCCGCGCCCGTGAGGTGGTCGCCTTCGTGCACCGGGAGACCGGCGGCCGGCTGCCGGTGATCGGGGTCGGCGGCATCCTGGACCCGGACGACGCGGCCCGGATGTTCGACGCCGGAGCGAGCCTCGTCCAGCTCTACACCGGATTCATCTACCGTGGCCCGGCCCTGGTCCGTGCGACCGCCCGCGCGGCGGCCGGCGCGGGGGCGCACCGGCCGGTCACCGGTGAGCCAGGGCCGGGCGAGGAGATGAAGGAGACCCCGTGACACCTGAGGAGATCCTCTCGGCCGACCGGGCCCACGTCTGGCACCCGTACGCGGCGCTGCCGCCGGCCGGCCCGCCCTACGTGGTGGAGAGCGCGCAGGGCGTACGGCTGCGGCTGGCCGACGGCCGGGAGCTGGTCGACGGGATGTCGTCGTGGTGGGCGGCGATCCACGGCTACCGCCACCCCGTGCTCGACGCGGCGGTCACCGACCAGCTCGGCCGGATGAGCCACGTGATGTTCGGCGGGCTCACCCACGAGCCCGCGGTGCGGCTGGCGCGCACCCTGGTCGAGCTGGCCCCCGACGGCCTGGAACACGTCTTCCTCGCCGACTCGGGCTCGGTCAGCGTCGAGGTGGCGGTGAAGATGTGCCTGCAGTACCAGCGGGCCACCGGCCGGCCGGAACGCCGCCGGCTGGGCACCTGGCGGGGCGGCTACCACGGCGACACGTTCCACCCGATGAGCGTCTGCGACCCCGAGGGCGGCATGCACCACCTCTGGGGGGACGTGCTGCCGCGGCAGGTCTTCGCGCCGGTGCCGCCGGGCGGCTTCGACACCCCGCCGGACCCGGCGTACGAGCAGGCCCTGGTCGACGCGGTGGAACGGCACGCCGACGAGCTGGCCGCGGTGATCGTGGAGCCGGTGGTCCAGGGCGCCGGCGGGATGCGCTTCCACCACCCGCACTACCTGCGGGTGCTGCGTGAGGTGACCCGGGCGCACGGCATCCTGCTCGTCTTCGACGAGATCGCGACCGGCTTCGGCCGTACCGGCACGATGTTCGCCGCCGAGCACGCCGGCGTCACCCCGGACGTGCTCTGCGTCGGCAAGGCGCTCACCGGCGGCTACCTGACCCTGGCCGCCGCGCTCTGCACGCCCCAGGTCGCCGGCGGCATCTCGGGCGGCGGGGTGCTGGCGCACGGCCCCACCTTCATGGGCAACCCCCTCGCGTGCGCGGTCGCCAACGCCTCGTTGGACCTGCTGCGGGCCGGGGACTGGGCCGCCGAGGTGTCCCGGGTGGGCGCGGGCCTGCGGGCCGGGCTGGAGCCGCTGCGCGCCGCCCCGGGGGTGGCGGACGTGCGGGTGCTGGGCGCGATCGGCGTGGTCCAGCTCGACCACGAGGTGGACCTGGCCCGCGCCACCGCGGCCGCGGTGGCGCAGGGCGTCTGGCTGCGCCCGTTCCGCGACCTGATCTACACCATGCCGCCGTACGTCACCGACGACGCCGATGTGGCGCGGATCGTCGGTGGCATCGAGGCGGCCGTCAAGGCCGGCTGAGGCGGCCCGGGGGAGCGGGTCGCCGACGGGCCCGCTCCGCCGCCCGGCAGTGCCGCCGGGGCGACAGACGACGAGCGGCGGCGTTCATCGCCGCACGACCACCGCGGCGCGGTGCCGCGAAGAAGAAGGAGAGTCGCGATGGAGAGCTTCGGCGCCCGCCTGCACCGGGCCGTGGCCGAGCGGGGACCGCTCTGCGTGGGCATCGACCCCCATCCCGGGCTGCTGGACCGCTGGGGGCTGTCCGACGACGTCGAGGGGCTCGACCGGTTCGCCCGGATCGTGGTTGAGGCGCTCGGTGACCGGGTTGCGGTGGTCAAGCCCCAGTCGGCCTTCTTCGAGCGGTTTGGTGCCCGGGGTGTCGGGATTCTTGAGTCAACTATCCGACAGTTGCGGAATGTCGGCTCGCTCGTTGTGCTCGACGTCAAGCGCGGCGACATCGGCTCGACCGTCAGCGCGTACGCCTCGGCCTACCTCGATCCATCCAGCCCGCTGTATGTCGACGCGGTCACGGCCAGCCCCTACCTCGGGGTCGGATCCCTCGCGCCGATGTTCGAGCTGGCCGCCGCGCACGGGGGCGGCGTCTTCGTCCTGGCGCTCACCTCGAACCCGGAGGGCGCGGCGGTGCAGCGCGCCGTCACGGCCGACGGGCGGACCGTCGCGCAGACCGTGATCGACGAGATTTCCCAGCTCAACAAGGGTGCCGAGCCTCTCGGCAGCTTCGGCCTGGTGGTCGGCGCGACGATCGGTGACACCGGTCACGACCTCTCCGGGGTGAACGGTCCGCTGCTCGCGCCGGGGCTCGGAGCCCAGGGCGGCACGGCGGCCGGCCTGCGGACCGTGTTCGGCTCCAGCCTGCCGTCGGTGCTGCCCTCGTACTCCCGCGAGGTCCTGCACGCGGGGCCGGATGTGGCCGCCCTGCGGGCCGCCGCGGACCGGGTCCTGGCCGACTGTCGGTTGGCGCTGGCCGCCTCCTGACTGACTGACGGCTCGGTCACTTTGCGCTGATCTTCGCGCGTCCACGTTGCCGAAAGCTCCGATGACCGCTAGTTTTCCCCGCGCTGGGAACCACGGACCCCTTTGGTTGCCAGCGACACCACGTTTCACAGATGCGGCGGTGCGCCCCGCCCGCCGCGATAGGGACCTGAGGAGAACTGGTGCCGCTCCCGTCACTGACCCCCGAACAGCGCGCTGCCGCGCTGGAGAAGGCCGCGGAGATCCGCAAGGCCCGTGCTGAGCTGAAGGAGCAGCTCAAGCAGGGCAAGACCACCCTCGCCACCGTCCTCGCGCGGGCCGAGTCCGACGACGTCGTGGGCAAGCTGAAGGTTTCGGCCGTCCTGCAGGCGATGCCGGGCATCGGCAAGATCCGGGCTACCCAGATCATGGAGAAGCTCAAGATCGCCGACAGCCGCCGACTGCGCGGCCTGGGCGAGCAGCAGCGCAAGGCGCTGCTTGGAGAGTTCGCCGCCAACTGAACGCCGCAACGTGTAGAAACAAGCGGTGAGCACGGATGACGAGGCGCGCCCGGCGGCTCGGCTCACTGTCCTGGCCGGACCTTCGGGGGCCGGCAGGGAGAGTGTCGTCGAGCTGGTCCGGGCGCGTTTCCCGTCCGTCTGGGTGCCCGTGGCGGCGACCACCCGCCCGCCCCGGGCGGGCGAGGTGGACGGGGTGGACCGGCTCTTCCTCGCCGCGGCGCAGTTCGAGCGGATGATCGCCGGCGACGAGCTGCTGGAGTGGAGCCGGATCGGACCGTACCGGCGCGGCATCCCGCGCGCCGGGATCCGCGCCCAGCTGGCCACCGGCCGGCCGGTGCTGCTCCCGCTGGACCTGCCCGGCGCGCTCGCCGTCCGGGTCGTCGCGCCCGACGCGCAGCTGGTGCTCCTCGCCCCGCCCGGGTACCGGCCGGACCCGGCCGTGGCGGCCGCCTTCCCCCACGCCGTGACGCACGACCGTGCCGAGCGCGCGGCCGACGAGCTGGTAGGCTTGCTCGGTTCTACCTTCCTGGCTCCGGCCCAACCGCGCCCGAGCGGTTGAGAGACCACCGCTTCCGCGCGGTGCTTAAGACGCAGAGGTTAATTCGTGGGATCCATCGCCAACCCCGAAGGCATCACCAACCCGCCGATCGACGAGCTCCTCGAGAAGACGACCTCGAAGTACGCGCTGGTGATCTTCGCCGCCAAGCGCGCGCGTCAGATCAACGCCTACTACAGCCAGCTCGGTGAGGGCCTGCTGGAGTACGTCGGCCCGCTCGTGGAGACCACCCCGCAGGAGAAGCCGCTCTCGATCGCCATGCGCGAGATCAACTCGGGCCTGCTCACCGCCGAGCCGACCGACCAGCCGTAAGCCCGCCCGCGTCGATGTCCGCCGAGATCGTCCTCGGGGTCGGCGGTGGCATCGCCGCCTACAAGGCGTGTGAGCTGCTCCGGCTCTTCACCGAGTCGGGTCATCGCGTCCGGGTCGTGCCGACCGCGTCGGCGCTCCGCTTCGTCGGGGCGCCGACCTGGGCCGCGCTCTCCGGCCGGCCGGTCGCCGGCGACGTCTGGTCCGACGTGCACGAGGTGCCGCACGTCCGCCTCGGCCAGCACGCCGACCTGGTGGTGGTCGCGCCGACCACGGCCGACCTGCTCGCCAAGGCCGCCCACGGGCTCGCCGACGACCTGCTCACCAACACGCTGCTGACCGCCCGCTGTCCGGTCCTGCTCGCCCCGGCGATGCACACCGAGATGTGGGAGCACCCAGCCACCGTCGCCAACGTCGCGACCCTGCGGTCCCGGGGCGTCCGGGTGATCGAGCCGGCCGTCGGCCGGCTCACCGGCGTCGACACCGGCAAGGGTCGGCTGCCCGACCCGGCGGAGATCTTCGCCGTCGCCCGCCGCACCCTCGCCCGGGGGGTCGCCGCCCCGGCCGACCTGGCCGGCCGGCACGTGGTGGTCACCGCCGGCGGTACCCGTGAGCCGCTCGACCCGGTCCGGTTCCTCGGCAACCGCTCCTCCGGCAAGCAGGGGTACGCCTTCGCCCGCACGGCGGTCGCCCGGGGCGCCCGGGTCACCCTGGTGTCGGCCAACGTGTCGCTCGCCGACCCGGCCGGCGTCGACCTGGTCCGGGTGGGCACCACCGAGGAGCTGCGCAAGGCGACCCTGGAGGCCGCGGCCGGCGCGGACGCGGTGGTGATGGCCGCGGCTCCCGCCGATTTCCGCCCGGCGACGTACGCGCCTGGCAAAATCAAGAAGACGGACGACGGCAGCGCGCCGACGATCGAACTGGTCACCAACCCGGACATCGCCGCCGAACTGGGCCGGCGCCGTCGAGCCGAACAGGTGCTGGTGGTGTTCGCCGCCGAGACCGGCGACGCCGAGGCCAACGGGCGGGCCAAGCTGGCCCGCAAGCGGGCGGACCTCATCGTCATCAACGAGGTCGGCCCGGACAAGGTCTTCGGCGCCGAGACCAACGCGGCGACCGTCATCGGCGCGGACGGCTCGGTCGCCCGGCTGACCGAGCGGTCCAAGGAGGCCCTGGCCGACGACGTCTGGGATCTCGTGGCGGCCCGGCTGGCCCATCGGTCCTGAACACTGGTCGGATCCGCCTTCCCTGAGTCACCCTCGAGGCACGGTGGCTAAACTGCCGCGGAGCGACCGTTCAAGAGTTTTCACATGCTTAGGAGTGCCGTGACACGTCTCTTCACGTCCGAATCGGTCACGGAAGGCCACCCGGACAAGATCGCCGACCAGATCAGCGACGGCATTCTGGACGCCCTGCTCACCCAGGACCCGCACAGCCGGGTCGCGGTCGAGACCATGATCACCACGGGCCAGGTGCACGTGGCGGGCGAGGTCACCACCAAGGCGTACGCCGACATCCCGACGATCGTCCGGGACACCATCCTGGAGATCGGCTACGACTCGTCGAAGAAGGGCTTCGACGGCGCCTCCTGCGGCGTGAGCGTCTCCATCGGCGCCCAGTCCCCGGACATCGCGCAGGGCGTCGACAACGCCTTCGAGCTGCGTACCGGCTCGTCGGAGAGCGCGCTGGACGCGCAGGGCGCGGGTGACCAGGGCATGATGTTCGGCTTCGCCTGCTCGGAGACCCCCGAGCTGATGCCGCTGCCGATCGCGCTGGCGCACCGACTGGCCCGCCGGCTCGCCGCGGTCCGCAAGGACGGCACCATCCCGTACCTGCGGCCGGACGGCAAGACCCAGGTCACCATCGAGTACGAGGGGCTGCGGCCGGTCCGGCTCAACACGGTGGTCGTCTCCAGCCAGCACGCCGCGGACATCTCGCTGGACTCGCTGCTCACCCCGGACGTGCGCGAGCACGTCATCGCCCCGGAGCTGGAGAGCCTCGGCCTCGACACCGAGGGCTACCGGCTGCTGGTGAACCCGACCGGGCGGTTCGAGATCGGCGGCCCGATGGGCGACGCCGGCCTCACCGGCCGGAAGATCATCGTCGACACCTACGGCGGGTACGCCCGGCACGGTGGCGGCGCCTTCTCCGGCAAGGACCCGTCCAAGGTGGACCGCTCCGCGGCGTACGCGATGCGCTGGGTGGCCAAGAACGTGGTCGCCGCCGGCCTGGCCGAGCGCTGCGAGGCGCAGGTCGCGTACGCGATCGGCAAGGCCCACCCGGTCAGCCTCTTCATCGAGACCTTCGGCACCGAGACCGTGCCGGTCGCCTCGATCGAGAAGGCCGTCGCCGAGGTCTTCGACCTGCGCCCGGCCGCGATCATCCGGGACCTCAACCTGCTCCGCCCGATCTACCAGCAGACCGCCGCGTACGGCCACTTCGGCCGTGAGCTGCCGGACCTGACCTGGGAGACCACCGACCGGGCCGCCGACCTCAAGTCGGCCGCGGGAGCCTGACCGGCACCAGGCGCAGCGACCGGCGACCCGCTGAGGGGTCGCCGGTCGCTCGTGTCTGCGTGGACGTGCCCCTGGCCCACCTGGACCGCCCCTTCGACTACCTGGTCCCCGCCGAGCTGGACGCCGAGGCGGTCGCCGGCGTCCGGGTCAAGGTGCGCTTCGCCGGCCAGCTCGTCAACGGCTGGCTGCTGGAGCGGGTCGAGCAGTCCGACCACCCCCGGCTGGCGTACCTGGAGAAGGTCGTCTCGCCGGTGCCGGTGCTCGCGCCGGAGATCGCCCGGCTGGCCCGGGCGGTGGCCGACCGGTACGCCGGCAGCCTCGCCGACGTGCTCCGCCTCGCCGTGCCGCCCCGGCACGCCCGCGTCGAGAAGGATCTCGGCAGTGCCGCGCCGCCGGCCGATCCCGCGGCGGCGAGTCCGGCCGCCGACACCGCCCCGGCGGGAGCGACCACCACCACCCCGGCCGGCCCCACCACCGCCTCGGCCGGCCACAGCCTCGACGCGGCGACCGCCGGCGCGGCTCCGGTCGACCCGCGCGGGTGGCGGGACTACCCGGCCGGGCCGGGGTTCCTGCGCGCGCTCACCGAGGGTCGGGCGCCCCGCGCGGTCTGGTCGGCGCTGCCGGGCGAGGACTGGGCCGACCGGTACGCCGACGTCGTGGCCGCCACCGTGGCCGGCGGTCGGGGCGCGCTGATCGTGGTGGCCGACGCCCGGGACCTGGACCGGCTCGACGCCGCGCTGACCGGCACGCTCGGGCCCGACCGGCACGTCTGTCTCTCGGCCGCGCTCGGGCCGTCCCGGCGCTACCGCGCGTTCCTCGCCGCCCGGCGCGGCGAGAAACCCGTGGTGATCGGCACCCGCGCGGCGATGTTCGCGCCGGTGGACCGGCTCGGCCTGGTGGCGATCTGGGACGACGGCGACGACCTGCACGCCGAGCAGCGGGCGCCGTACCCGCACGCCCGGGAGGTGCTGCTCACCCGGGCCCAGCTCGGCGGGGCGGCGGCCCTCGTCGGCGGGTACGCCCGGACCGCCGAGGCGCAGCTGCTGGTGGAGACCGGCTGGGCCCGGGAGGTGGTCGCCGACCGGGCGACCGTGCGGGCGCGTACCCCGTCGATCGCGCCGAGCGGCGACGATCCGCAACTGGCCCGCGACCCGGGCGCGGCGACGGCCCGGCTGCCCAGCCTGGCCTGGACCACCGCCCGGGACACCCTGCGCGCCGACGCCCCGGTGCTGGTGCAGGTGCCCCGCCGCGGCTACCTGCCCTCGGTCGCCTGCGCCGACTGCCGGACCCCGGCCCGGTGCCCGCACTGCGCCGGTCCGCTCGCGCTGCCCTCCGCCGCCGGGATGCCCGCCTGCCGCTGGTGCGGCCGGGTCGCCGCCGCGTACGCCTGCCCGGAGTGCGGCGGGCGGCGGCTGCGCGCCTCCGTCACCGGCGCCCGGCGGACCGCCGAGGAGCTGGGCCGCGCCTTCCCCGGGGTGCCAGTCCGCACCTCCGGCCGGGAGGAGGTGCTCACCGCCGTGCCCGCCGGGGCCGGCCTGGTGATCGCCACACCCGGCGCCGAGCCGGTCGCCGAGGGCGGCTACGGGGCGGTGCTGCTGCTCGACTCGTGGGCGCTGCTCACCCGGGCCGACCTGCGGGCCGGCGAGGAGGCGCTGCGCCGCTGGCTGGCCGCCGCGGCGCTGGCCCGCCCGGGCTCGGCCGGCGGCCGGGTGGTGGTGGTCGCCGACGGCGCGCTCGCGCCGGTGCAGGCGCTGCTGCGCTGGGACGCCGCCTGGTTCGCCGCCCGGGAGTTGGCCGAGCGGCGGGAGCTGGGCTTTCCGCCGGCGGTGAAGATGGCCAGCGTCACCGGCCCGGCCGAAGCGGTCGCCGACCTGCTCGCCGGAGCCCGGCTGCCCGACGGTGCCGAGGTGCTCGGTCCGGTCCCCGCCGACGAGGGCCGGGAGCGGATGTTGGTGCGGGTGCCCCGGGCCCGGGCGGCGGCCCTCGCGGAGGCGCTGCACGCGGCCGCCGGGCAGCGCAGCGCCCGCAAGGCCGCCGACCCGGTCCGCCTCCAGGTCGACCCGCTGAGCCTCTTCTGACCCTGCCCGCTCCACCGGTCGGAGGGCGCGGCGGTACGCCGGTCGCACACCGCGTACGGTAAAGCGCTGGCGACTGCGTGATAGCATCGCCCGTCATGCCCGGGCGTACGACGGCTCCAGGTCGCGGCGCGGCGTCAGACGCGCCGAGCTGGAGTTGTCGCAGGATGGCGCGACGAAGGCGGGAGCGCGTGAATCCGACGCCATATCGATGATGTCAATCAGCCGGTGAGCAGGGGTGGACCAGTCGTGACCGTTCGTCAATCGATCGTCTTCAACGGTGACCTCGGCAGCGGCAAGAGCACCGTCTCCGTCGAGATCGCCAAGCGGCTGGGGCTGCGCCGGGTCAGCGTCGGCGACCTCTACCGGCAGATGGCGCAGGAGCGGCAGATGACCGCGCTCCAGCTCAACCTGCACGCCGAGCTGGACCACGCGGTCGACGGCTACGTCGACCAGCTCCAGCGGGACATCGCCGCCTCCGGCGAGTCGCTGGTGATGGACTCCCGGCTGGCCTGGCACTTCTTCACCGACGCGCTCAAGGTGCACATGATCACCGAGCCGACCGAAGCGGCCCGCCGGGTGCTGGCCCGCCCGTCCGGCCCGGCCGAGAGCTACACCTCGCTGGAGGAGGCCCGGGCCAAGCTCCGGGAGCGCAGCGAGAGCGAGCGCAACCGGTTCATCGTCCGGTACGGCGTCGACAAGGCCCAGCTGCGCAACTACGACCTGGTCTGCGACACCACCCGGGCCGACCCGGAGCAGGTGATCGCGCACATCATCGACGCGTACGAGGGCCGCCTCGGCGCCGACGTGCTGGCCGACACCCCGCCGCTGCTGCTGCTCGACCCGGCCCGGGTCTACCCGACCGAGGACATCGCCACCCTGCGCGGGCTCTGGGACTCCGAGTTCGTCGGCGAGGTGGCCGGGGCCGGCGACGAAGCCCTGGAACCGCTGACGATCGGCTTCACCGGCGAATACTTCTTCGTGGTCGACGGGCACCGCCGGCTCAGCGCCGCCGTCCAGAGCGGCTTCCCCCTCGTCCCGGCCCGGCTGGTCGCCGAGGTGAACGAGCCGGTGATCGGCGGGATGAGCGCGGTCGACTACTTCGCCGCCCAGGTCCGCCCCAGCATGATCCACGACTGGGAGGCGGCCCACGGCATCGCGCTGCCGCTGCCCGAGCACGCCCTGCTCGGCGGGGACGCGGTGCTGGCCGGGGAGCCGGGCACCGGCGCCTGACGCGTACGGGATCAGGGGGACACCCGCCCGGGAGGGCGGGGGATCGCCGGATCGGGGGAACGGGCGCATGATGAAGGTCGCCGATCTCCCGGGAGGCTGACCGTGGATGCTGCCGACGCCCTCGCGCTGCTGCTGTCCGCGCAGGGGCGGGTGAACCCCTATCCCACCTACGAGCGGTTGCGGGCGCACGGCCCGGTGGTCCAGGCCGGTCCCGTCTTCTACGCGGTCACCGGCTACGCCGAGGCCGACGAGATCCTCCGCGACCCGCGGTTCGGGGTGATGGACGACGAGCTGCGCGACCAGTTCCTGCCCGGCTGGCGGGACAGCCCGGCCGTCGCGTCGATCTCCCGCTCGATGCTGCGAACCAACCCGCCGGACCACAGCCGGATGCGGCGGCTCGCGGCCGGGGCCTTCACCCCGCGCCGGATCGCCGCGATGCGGGACGTCGTGGTCGCGCAGGCCGACGAACTGGTCGACGCCATGCTGGAGCGGGGCCGGGACGGGGAGCCCCTCGACTTCATGGCCGACTTCGCGTACCCGCTGCCGGTCGGGGTGATCTGCGCGCTGCTCGGCGTGCCGGCGGCGGACCGGCCGCTGTTCCGGCGCTGGGCGGCGGACCTCACCGGGGTGCTGGAGCCGGAGATCACCCCCGAGGAGCTGGCCGTCGCCGACCGGGGCGCCACCGAGCTGCGCGGCTACTTCGCCGAGCTGGTCGAGGCCCGCCGCCGCGCGCCCGCCGACGACCTGACCACCGCGCTGGTGCAGGTGCACGACGCCGACGGCGCCCGACTCTCCGGTGACGAGCTGCTGGCGAACCTGGTGGTTCTGCTGGTGGCCGGCTTCGAGACGACCACCAACCTGCTCGGCAACGGCCTGGTGGTGCTGCTGGCCCACGACCGGGCGGCCGAGGCGCTGCGCGGGCACCCGGAGTTCGCCGCCGGGTACGTCGACGAGCTGCTGCGGTACGACTCGCCGGTGCAGCTCACCTCGCGGATGAGCAGCGCCCCGGCCAGTTACGGCGGGCTCGACCTGCCCGCCGGCAGCTGGCTGATCGTGCTGCTCGGCGCCGCGAACCGGGACGCCCGGCGGTACCCGGAGCCGGAGCGGTTCGACCCGTGGCGCCCGCAGATCCACCCGCTCTCCTTCGGCGCCGGGCCGCACTACTGCCTCGGCGCCGGGCTGGCCCGGCTGGAGGCGCAGGTCGCCTTCCCGCTGCTGCTGGGCCGGCTGCCCGGGCTGGCCCTGGCCGGCCGGCCGGAGCGGCGGGTCCGGTTGACCCTGCGCGGGTACGCCACCCTGCCGGTGACGGTGGGTGAGGAGTCGCCGCTCACCGATCGCGGTACGCCGACCGGGGCGGCCCCGGCCACTCCGTAGACTGGTACGGCAGAGTTCGTCCCGCCGTCGAAGGAGCCACCCCGCGTGACCGTTCAGTCCATCCGTCTGTTCGGGGATCCGGTGCTGCGCACGCCGGCCGATCCGGTGGTCGACTTCGACGCCGAGCTGCGCAAGCTCGTCGCCGACCTGACCGACACGATGCGCGAGCAGAGCGGCGCCGGACTGGCCGCGCCCCAGCTCGGCGTGGGCCTGCGGGTGTTCACCTTCGACGTGGACGACGTGCTCGGCCACCTGGTCAACCCGGTGCTGGAGTTCCCCGACGAGGAGGAGCAGGACGGCCCGGAGGGCTGTCTGTCCATCCCCGGGCTCTACTTCGACACCAAGCGCCGGCAGAACGTGATCGCCAAGGGGTTCAGCGCCTTCGGTGACCCGATGCAGATCGTGGGCAGCGGCCTGATGGCCCGCTGCGTGCAGCACGAGACCGACCACCTCGACGGGGTGCTCTTCGTCGACCGGCTGGATCCCGACGGGCGCAAGGAGGCCATGAAGGCGATCCGCCAGGCCGAGTGGTACGACCAGGCCGTCCCGCCGGTGGTCAAGTTCAGCCCGCACCTGAGCAATCCGTTCGGTCTGGGGCGGTGACCGGGTGCGTCTGATCTTCGCCGGCACCCCGGCCGTCGCCGTCCCCGCCCTGGACGCCATCGCCGCGTCCGGCCACGAGCTGCTGGCCGTGGTCACCCGTCCCGACGCGCCGGCCGGTCGCGGCCGGGGTCTGGTGCGCTCGCCCGTCGGCGCCTGGGCCGACGCGCACGGCGTCGAGGTGCTCACCCCGGCCCGGCCCCGCGAGCCCGAGTTCCTGGACCGGCTCCGCGAGCTGGCCCCGGACTGCGTGCCGGTGGTCGCCTATGGCGCTCTGGTGCCGCCGGTCGCGCTGGAGATCCCCCGGTACGGCTGGATCAACCTGCACTTCTCGCTGCTGCCCGCCTGGCGGGGCGCGGCGCCCGTGCAGCACGCCGTGCTGCACGGCGACGAGCTGACCGGGGCCAGCGTCTTCCAGCTCGAGCAGGGGCTGGACACCGGCCCGGTGTTCGGCACGGTGACCGACGAGGTTCGTCCCGCCGACACCTCCGGGGACCTGCTGGAGCGGCTCGCCCACTCCGGCGCCGGCCTGCTGGCGGCGGTCCTCGACGCGATCGAGGGCGGCACCGCGCGGGCCGAGCCGCAGCCGGCCGACGGGGTGTCCCTCGCCCCGAAGCTGACCGTCGAGGACGCCCGGGTGCGCTGGACCGATCCGGCCTTCGCCGTCGACCGGCGGATCCGCGCCTGCACTCCGGCCCCCGGCCCGTGGACGACCTTCCGCGCCGAGCGGGTGAAGCTCGGCCCGGTCGTCCCGGTGGCGAACGGCCCGGAGCTGAAGCCCGGTGAGCTGTTGGTGGAGAAGGCCCGGGTGCTGGCGGGTACGGGCACCGTCGCGGTGCAGCTCGGCGAGGTGCGGGCGGCCGGCAAGAAGGCCATGTCGGCGAGCGACTGGGCGCGCGGCGTCCGGGTCGCCGCCGGGGAGGTGCTCGCGTGACCGGGCCGTCCGAGCCCCGGGGTGAGGGCGTCTCCGACGAGGGTCGTCGCGGCCCGTCGTCCGGCGGCGATCGGGGCCGCTCCTTCGGAACCGAGCGCGCTGACCGGTACCCGCGCGGTGCCCGGCCGGGCCAGGGCGGGGACCGCCCGCGTGGCGGCCAGTTCGGCGCCGACCGGCGCGGCGCCGGCGGGCGGCCGGTGAGGCCTGCCGTCGACCTGCCGCGCGAGGTCGCGTACCGGGTGATCGCGGCGGTGCACCGGGACGACGCGTACGGCAACCTGGTGCTGCCGGCGATGCTGCGGGAGGAGGGGCTGGTCGGTCGGGACGCCGCCTTCGCCACCGAGCTGACGTACGGCACGCTGCGCCAGACCGGCACTCTCGACGCCATCATCTCCGACGCCGCCGGGCGGGACGTGCAGCGGATCGACCCGCCGGTACGCGACGCGCTGCGGCTCGGGGCGTACCAGCTTCTGCACACCCGGGTGCCGGCGCACGCGGCGGTCTCCTCGACCGTCGACCTGGTGCGGTCGGTGGGCCCGGGCGCCACCGGGTTCGCCAACGCGGTGCTCCGCGAGATCGCCGGCCGGGACCTGGACGCCTGGGTGGCGAAGCTCGCCCCGGCGACGGAGACCGACCCGGTCGGGCACCTGGCGCTGGCGTACAGCCACCCGCAGTGGATCATCAGGGCCTTCTCGGAGGCGCTCGGTGGCGACCTCGGCGAGACCGAGCGGCTGCTGATCGAGGACAACGAACGGCCGCCGGTGCACCTGTGCGCCCGGCCCGGCCTGGCCGATCCGGTGCAGCTGGCCGACGAGGTGGGCGGCGCCCCGGGCGCCTTCTCGCCGTACGCGGTCTACCTGTCCGGCGGCGCGCCGGGTGAGCTTCGGGCGGTGGTCGAGGGCCGGGCGCACGTCCAGGACGAGGGCTCCCAGCTGGTGGCGAACGCCCTGGCGGTCGCGCCTCTGGATGGCCCGGACGAGCACTGGCTGGACCTCTGCGCCGGTCCGGGTGGCAAGGCCGGCCTGCTCGGCGCCCTCGCGGCGCAGCGGGGCGCCCGGGTCACCGCGGTGGAGGTGGCCGAGCACCGGGCCCGGCTGGTCGAGCTGGCGACCCGGGGTCTGCCGGTGACCGTGCTCGCCGCCGACGGGCGGACGGTCGGCGCGGACCCGAACCTGCCCGAGGGGCACTTCGACCGGGTGCTGGTCGACGCCCCCTGCACCGGTCTGGGCTCGTTGCGCCGGCGACCGGAGTCCCGCTGGCGCCGCCAGCCCTCGGACCTGCCGCCGCTGACCCGGTTGCAGCGGGAGCTCCTCACCGCGGCGCTGCGCGCGGTCCGCCCGGGGGGCCTGGTCGCCTACGTCACCTGCTCCCCGCACACGGTGGAGACGCACGTGACGGTGACCGAGGCCGCCCGCCGGTGCGGGTTGCCGGTCGACTTCGTCGACGCCCGGCCGCTGCTGCCGGCCGGCATGCCGGGGCTGGGCGACGGACCGACGGTGCAGCTCTGGCCGCACCGGCACGGCACGGACGCGATGTTCCTGGCGGTCCTGCGCCGGGGCTGACCCGGCCCGAGACGCCGATCCGGCGTGACGCCACCCGACCCGGGGCACGACTCGTGCCCCGGGTCGGTGCTGTGACACCCCGTTGACTATCCGATCGATACATGTAACTGTTTCGATCACCGGTCCGCGGACGTCGAGTCTCCACCGGAGTCCACGGGTCGGCCGCCACCCCCGACGCACGCCCCGCCGACCCCCACGAGGAGTCTCCATGAGACGTCGCACCCCGATCGCGGGCTTCGCGCTCGCTCTCATCGCCGGCACGACGGCGACGCTGTCCGCGACGACGGCCAGCGCCGCCCCTGCCGCCGCGCCCGTCACCGCGGCCGCCCCCACCCTGGTCGCCGCCGCGCCGGACGTCTCGGTGACCAACGTCCAGGCCCACCTGACCCAGCTCAACACGATCGCCACCAACAACGGCGGCACCCGGCGGGCCGGCTCCACCGGCTACACCGCCTCGGTCAGCTACGTGAAGAGCAAGCTCCAGGCGGCCGGCTACACCGTCACCGAGCAGACCTGCACCACCTGCACCTACCCGGGCAACAACCTGATCGCCGAGTGGCCGCAGGGGCCGACCGACCAGGTGGTCATGTTCGGCGCCCACCTGGACAGCGTCTCCGCCGGCCCGGGCATCAACGACAACGGCTCCGGCTCGGCCAGCCTCCTGGAGAACGCGCTGGTGCTGGCGAGTCAGAACCCGACCATGACCAAGCGGGTCCGGTTCGCCTGGTGGAACGGCGAGGAGCAGGGGCTGCAGGGCTCGAAGTTCTACGTCAACTCGCTCAGCGCCACCCAGAAGGGCTACATCAAGGGCTACTACAACTTCGACATGGTGGCCTCGCCGAACGGTGGCTACTTCATCAACCGGGTCACCTCCACCACCGCGGCGCCGCTGAAGGCGTACTGGGACTCGTTCGGTCTCCAGCCGGAGGAGAACGTCGAGGGGCAGGGCCGCTCGGACGACTACTCGTTCCAGAACGCCGGCATCCCCACCTCCGGGTACGCGGCCGGGGCCAGCGCCACCAAGACCTCGGCCCAGGCCAGCAAGTGGGGCGGCACCGGCGGCGCGGCGTACGACTCCTGCTACCACCGGTCGTGCGACACCACCAGCAACATCAACGCGACCATCCTCAACCGCAGCGCCGACGGCGTCGCGTACGCGATCTGGCAGCTCGCGGTCGGCGGCACCCCGACCAACGACTTCTCGGTCGCGGTGAGCCCCACCTCCGGCAGCGTGGCCCGGGGCGCCGCCACCACCGCGACGGTCAGCACCACGACGACCAGCGGCAGCGCGCAGACGGTCAGCCTGTCGGCCACCGGCGCGCCGAGCGGGGTCACGGTGTCGTTCAGCCCGTCGTCGGTGACCTCCGGCGGCTCCGCCACGATGACGGTCAGCGCCTCGTCGACCGCCATCACCGGCACCTTCACCATCACGGTGACCGGCACCGGCTCGGTCAGCCACAGCGCGACGTACAGCCTCACCGTGACCGGCGCCGGCGGTTGCGCCGGCGGCCAGCTCATCGGCAACAGCAGCTTCGAGTCCGGCACCACCCCGTGGACCGCCAGCTCCGGCGTGATCACCAACTCGACCGGCCAGGCGGCCCGGACCGGCTCCTACAAGGCCTGGCTGGACGGGTACGGCAGCACCCACACCGACACGCTGTCCCAGTCGGTGACCGTGCCGGCCGGCTGCGCCAGCTACACGCTGGCCTTCTGGCTGCACATCGACACCGCCGAGACCACCACCTCGACGGTGTACGACAAGCTGACCGTCCAGGTCGGCACCACCACGCTGGCGACGTACTCTAACCTCAACGCCGCCACCGGCTACGTGCAGCGCACGTTCAACGTGGCCGCGTACGCCGGCCAGACCGTCACCCTGAAGTTCACCGGCACCGAGGACGCCTCGCTGCAGACCAGCTTCGTCGTCGACGACGTGACGCTGCAGGCCAGCTAAGGCGGGACCGGGGGCGGGGCGGGCGACGGCCCGCCCCGCTCACTGGATCGGCAGGCCCTTGGACCCGGCGCCCTTCAACGATCGGGTCAGCGTGCGGTCGTCGACCCAGAGGAAGCACTGCACGGCGTGGTTGCCGTCCCGCCATTCCTGCTCGAAGGGGTGGTAGATGACCGTGCCGGCGCGGTACTGCAGGTCGCTGTTGTTCGGCACCTTGACGTACGTGGCGATCAGCCCCCGGCACGCCTTGTGCGCCCGCAGCGTGGTGCGCCGGAACTCGGCGTAGCTGATGTCCGGCGCCTGCCAGACGCCGACGAACTCGGCGTGGTGCTTCGCGGTGCAGGCGACCGGCCGCATCTGGTCGATGTCGTCCTTGGCGAGCTTCGGGTTGAAGCAGCCGTAGGCGAGCGGCGAGCCCGGGGTCAGCGCGTTCCGCAACGAGGCGCGGCGCGGGATGATGCTGCTGTCGTCGAGGCTGGCCACCTCGGAGACGTCGCAGCGGAACCAGCGGGCGCCACCCGTCCAGGCGAGCGCCGACGGGAAGATGACGGAGAGCAGCAGCCGTCCGGACCGCCAGTCGGCGCCCACCGTTTTGGTGACCTGCCGGTCGCACTCCGCGCGGGCCGTCCGGACGCCGGTCGAGCCGGCTCGCGGCGGTGCGCCCCGCTCGGCGTCCGGACCGGTCAGCGTGCCGACGTGCAGGGTCTCCGCCCGGTGCACGTCGGTGCAGTCGACCGGGTTGTAGCCGCTGAGGTAGCCAACGTCCTGGACCGTCGGGTGGCAGGCCCCGTTCTCCGGAGCGAAGGCCTTCGCCTGCGGGAGGGCCGGCCAGTCGTCGGCCAGGTTCCGGTCCACTCCGGTGGGCGCGCCGCAGCCGGCGAGCGCCAGCGCCGCCGTCCCGGTCACGACGACCGCCGTCCACCACCGCCGCATCCACCGACCTCCCCGTCGTTCGTCGTGGCGCCGACCGGCCGGAATCGCCGGGTACGCCACGGCGCAGCAGCATACGGCACCCGGGCTCAGATGACGGGTAGTCCCTGCGGGCCGACGCCGCGCATCGAGCGGGTCAGCCTCCGGTCGTCGCTCCACAGGAAACAGCGCACCCCCCGGTCGCCCTCCTCCCACTCCCGCTTGGACGGCGGATAGAAGATCGAGCCGACCCGGTACGGCAGCTCGATGTTGTTCGGCACGTTGGCGAACACGGCGATGAGCGCCATGCAGTGCCGGTGCACCTGCTGGCTCGACCGGGTGAACTCCCCCCAGCTCATGTCGCGTTCCACGTGGACGCCGACGAACTCGGCCCGGTGCGGCTCGGTGCAGAGCACCGGTGCCATGTAGTTCAGGTTGTTGCCGATCAGCTTCGGGTCGAAGCAGCGGTGGACCAGCGGATTGTCGCCGACCATCGCGCCGCGCAGGCTGCCCACCCGGTTGACCGGCCGGGTGTTGTCGATGCTGTCGGTCTCGGCCAGGTCGCACCGGTACCAGCGGGCACCGCCGAGCCAGCCGGTCACCGAGGGCAGCGCGATGTTCATGGTGAGCCGGGCCGAGTGCCAGTCCCCGCCGATCACCTCCCGGGCCCGCTGGTCGCACTCGGCCCGGGCGGTACGCAGCGCGGGGGAGCCCGGTTCGGGACGGGCGCCGACCGCGGCCGGCCCGGTGAAGGTGCCGACGTGCACCGCCTCGGCCAGGTGGCTGCGCCCGCAGGCCACCGTTTCGTAGGTGCCGGCCTGCACGACCGCGGTGATCCGGGGCAGGCAGGCGTCCGTGGCGGGGACGAACAGCTGGGGCGCCGGCAGGTCGGGCCAGTCGTCGATCAGGTCGCCGTCGGCCCGGTGCGGCGGGACGCAGCCGCTCAGGACCGCCGTCGTCGTGCCGGCCAGCGCCAGCGCCACGAGCCACCGTCGCATCGTCCGCCCCTTCCGGGAGATGGAAGCGGTCGCCGCGGCCCGTGCGGTGTTACCCGCCACCGGGCGTGCAGAACATCTGACCGTCCCCGATGGAGTGTTGCGGTGTTTTCGTCGATCGGCCAGTCGCGGCTGGCATTTCGTCCGGGATTTCGGGTCAGGGAGGGCCGATTCTGCACCATCGGTCACGGCTGGGTCACAGCGGGTTCCGGTTGGTGCCGTGCTGCGGGCGGCGGGTGACCGCGTTCGTACACTGGCCCCGTGACCGTACCGCCCCTGATCGTCGCGCCCAGCATCCTGGCCGCTGATTTCGCCCACCTCGCCGCCGAGGTCCGCGCCGTCGAGCATGCCGCCGACTGGTTGCACGTGGATGTCATGGACAACCACTTCGTGCCGAACCTGACCATCGGGCTGCCGGTGGTGCAGAGTCTGCGCGCCGCGACCGAACTCCCGTTCGACGTGCACCTCATGATCGAGGACCCGCGCCGGTGGGCGCCGGGGTACGCCGACGCCGGGGCGTACAACGTGACGTTCCACGCCGAGGCGTGCGACGACCCGGTGGCGTTGGCGAAGGACCTCCGCTCGGCCGGGGCGAAGGCGGGGCTGGCGATCGACCGGGACACCCCGATCGAGCCGTACCTGGACCTGCTACCCAGCTTCGACACCCTGCTGATCATGACGATCAAGGCCGGGTTCGGCGGCCAACGGTTCATCCCACAGCTCCTCGACAAGGTGCGCGCCGCCCGCCGGCACGTCGACAGCGGCCACCTGGAACTGCGGATCGAGGTCGACGGCGGGATCGCCGCCGACACCATCGAGCAGGCGGCCGCCGCCGGCGCGGACGCCTTCGTCGCCGGCACCGCCGTCTACGGCGCCGACGATCCGGCGGAGGCGGTACGCCGCCTGCGGGCGCTGGCGGAACGCGCGGCCACCGGGGTCTGAGGTGGACCCGGCCGGCGAGCGACCCGACGTCATCCTGGTCGTCGACGACGACGAGGACATCGCGCGTTTCGTCGAGTTCAACCTGCGGCTGCACGGCTTCGAGGTGATCCACGCCGGCGACGGCCAGGAGGCGCTCGAGCTGATCGAGCGGCAACGCCCGGACCTGGCCGTGGTCGACCTGATGATGCCGCGCATCGACGGCCTGGAGCTGACCCGCCGGCTGCGCGCCGACCCGATGACCGCCGCCCTGCCGGTGATCATGTTGACCGCCAAGGGGATGACCGTGGACAAGGTGCACGGCCTCAGCGCCGGCGCCGACGACTACCTGGTCAAGCCCTTCGACACCGCCGAGCTGGTCGCCCGGGTCAGCTCCACCCTGCGCCGCAACAAGGAGTTCCGGGAGGTCTCGCCGCTGACCGGGCTGCCCGGCAACAGCCGGATCCGGCGGGAGATCAGCGATCGGGTCCGCAACGGCGTCGACTACGCGGTCGGCTACGTCGACATCGACCGGTTCAAGAGCGTCAACGACCGGTACGGCTTCGTCCGCGGCGATGAATTCATCTCGGCGCTGGCCCGCAGCCTGCACCGGGCGGTGGTCTCGATCGGTCTGCCGCCGGCCTTCCTCGGCCACGTCGGTGGCGACGACTTCGTCATCGTCTGCACGCCCAGCCAGGTCCGGCCGCTGACCAGCCGGGCGGTGGTCGACTTCGAGAAGGCCGCGGACGCCCTCTACGACCCGACCGACCGGGAGCGCGGCTTCGTCGAGCTGAAGGATCGGCGGGGCAACATCCGGCGGGCCGCCCTGGTCACCCTCTCCATCGGTGTTTCCCTCTCCGACGCCGGGAAGCGCTTCACCGACCCGCTCGAGGCGATCGCGGTGGCCTCGGAGATGAAGACGGTCGCGAAGAGCCAGCCGGGGTCGTACGTGGCGGTCGACCGGCGGCGCGGCGTCACCTGACCCTAACCGGACATCTGTGAGCTAGCTCGCCTCGGTGGCGCCGGGGGCGGCCCAGCGTGTAAGACTTCCGGTGTACCCACCACGCGCTGGCGGGGCTCGGTGAAATTCCGAACCGGCGGTGATCCACGGTCCGACCGTGGTAAGCCCGCGACCCGGACGGCTTCGGCCGGACGGTGGACCTGGTGAGAATCCGGGGCCGACGGTGGGGAGCGGTCCGTCCGCCCCCCGACAGTCCGGATGGGAGACAGCGCGCGGGACGGGGAGGCCCCTGCCGGCCGCTGACACCCTCAGCGCCGCGTGGGCTCCCCGGGGTCGGCTGTGCCGTCCCCGGATCTCCGCCGCCGCCTGCCTGCGGCATGCCGTGCCGACACTCCCAGCCCTCGCCCGCGCGCGACCGGCTAGCGAGAGGGCAGGGGCAGGCGATGGCGAGCGTCTCCATCGACGAGGCGATGCGTCGCGCGATCGCGCTGGCCGCCCGCGGGCTCGGCACCACCAGCCCCAACCCGGTCGTCGGCTGCGTGCTCCTCGATCCGGACGGCGAGGTCGTCGGCGAGGGTTTCCACGCGTACGCCGGCGGGCCGCACGCCGAGATCGTCGCGCTCGCCCAGGCCGGCCGGCGGGCCCGCGGCGGCACCGCCGTGGTCACCCTCGAACCCTGCGACCACACCGGCCGCACCGGCCCCTGCAGCCACGCGCTGATCCAGGCCGCCGTGGGCCGGGTGGTGATCGCCGTCGGAGACCCCAACCCGGTCGCCTCCGGCGGCGCCGCCACCCTGCGCGCCGCCGGGGTCCAGGTCGAGTTCGGGGTACGCACCGAGGAGGCCGAGGCCGGCAACGTCGCCTGGCTGACCTCGATGCGTCGCGGCTGGCCGTACGTGATCTGGAAGTACGCCGCCACCCTCGACGGGCGCTCCGCCGCGGCCGACGGCACCAGCATGTGGATCACCTCCGAGGCCGCCCGGATGGACGTGCACGCGTTGCGCGGCACCGTCGACGCGGTCGTCGCCGGGGTCGGCACCGTGCTGGCCGACGACCCCCGGCTCACCGCCCGCAACCTGCGCGACGGCACCCTCGCGATCCGGCAGCCGCTGCGCGTGGTGGTGGACAGCGCGGGGCGTACCCCCGCGGAGGCCCGGGTCCGCGACGGCGCCGCGCGGACCTGGATCGCCACCGCCGACGAGGTCGGGGCCGGCCCGGACGGCCGGGTCGACCTGCCGGCGCTCCTGGCCGAGCTGCACCACCGCGGCGTGCGGGCGGCCCTGCTCGAGGGCGGCCCCCGGCTGGCCGGCGCGTTCCTCGCCGCCGGGCTGGTCGACAAGGTCGTCGGGTACGTCGCGCCGAAGCTGCTCGGCGCCGGTCCCACCGCCCTGCTCGACGCGGGTGTGGGCACCATCGCCGACGCCATCGATCTGGAACTCACCGACGTTACGCAGGTCGGTCCCGACCTGCGGATCACCGCGCTGCCCCGGAAGAGGGAGGCCTGACATGTTCACCGGCATCGTCGAGGAGTTGGGCGAGGTCGTCCGGACCACCGGGACCGGGGGTGACTCCGCACTGGTCGCCGTCCGCGGCCCGCTGGTCACCTCGGACGCCCGGCACGGCGACTCCATCGCGGTCAACGGGGTCTGCCTGACCGTGGTCGACGTCGACGGCGGCGTCTTCACCGCCGACGTGATGGGGGAGACCCTGCGCCGCTCCGCGCTCGGCACGCTCCGCCCCGGCGACCCGGTCAACCTGGAACGGGCCGCCGCGTTGAACAGCCGGCTCGGCGGGCACCTCGTGCAGGGCCACGTCGACGGAGTCGGCGAGCTGATCTCCCGGGAACCGGCCGCGCAGTGGGAGACGGTCCGCTTCCGGCTCCCCGCCGAGCTGGCCCGGTACGTGGTGGAGAAGGGCTCGATCACCATCGACGGCGTCTCGCTGACCGTGGCCGAGGTCGGCGACGACTGGTTCGCCGTCGGGCTGATCCCCACCACGCTGAAGCTGACCACGCTCGGCGCCAGGGGCGTCGGCGACCCGGTGAACCTCGAGGTGGACGTGCTGGCGAAGTACGTCGAGCGGCTGCTCGGCGACCGCCTCGCCGGGGGCGCCCTGCCGGGCGGTGAGCGCTGATGGGCCCGCTCGGCTGGCTGCTCGACGCCCAGGTCCAGGTGGCCGGCTCGCCGGTGCTGGTCCGGGAGATCGTCGGCAACGTCTTCGGTCTCGTCTCGGCGCTCCTCGGGCTGCGCCGGCTGGTCTGGGCCTGGCCGGTCGGCATGATCGGCAACGCGCTGCTCTTCACCGTCTTCCTCGGCGGCGTCTTCGCCACCCCACAGGCGCACGACCTCTACGGCCAGGCCGGCCGGCAGGTCTTCTTCTTCGCGGTCAGCGTCTACGGCTGGTGGCGCTGGTCGCGCAACAGCCGCTCCGGCGGAGGTGAGCAGCCCGCCGTGACGCCCCGCTGGGCCACCGGCCGGGAACGCCTCGGCCTGCTCGCCGTCGCGGCGGTCGGCACCGCGGCCGGGTACCCGGTGCTGGCCGCGCTCGGCTCCTGGGGTCCGCTGCCGGACGCCTGGATCCTGGTCGGCAGCCTGCTCGCCACCTACGGCATGGCCCGCGGCTGGGTCGAGTTCTGGCTGATCTGGATCGCCGTCGACGCGGTCGGCGTGCCGCTGCTGCTGCGCGGCGGTTTCTACCCGTCCGCCGCCATGTACCTGGTCTACGGCGCCTTCTGCGTCTGGGGCCTGGCCGCCTGGTGGCGCGCCTCGCGGGCCACGCCGCCGGCCCGCACCCCGATCCCGCCCACCTACTCGGAGGCCGTCGCATGACCACCTTTGGCAGCATCGAGCAGGCGGTGGCGGACATCGCCGCCGGCCGGCCCGTCGTCGTGGTCGACGACGAGGACCGCGAGAACGAGGGCGACCTGATCTTCGCGGCCGAGCTGGCCACGCCCGAGCTGGTTGCGTTCATGGTCCGCTACACCTCGGGCTACATCTGCGTGCCGCTGACCGAGAGCGAGTGTGACCGGCTGGACCTGCCGCCGATGCACCACACCAACCAGGACCGGCGCGGCACCGCGTACACGGTGACCGTGGACGCCCGGGAGGGGGTCAGCACCGGCATCTCGGCGGCCGACCGCTCGCACACCATCCGGCTGCTCGCCGACGCCGCCACCGACCCCACCGACCTGGCCCGCCCCGGGCACGTGGTGCCGCTGCGGGCCCGCGAGGGCGGGGTGCTGCGCCGGCCCGGGCACACCGAGGCGGCCGTCGACCTGACCCGACTGGCCGGGCTGCGGCCGGCCGGGGTGCTCTGTGAGCTGGTCAACGACGACGGCACCATGATGCGCCTGCCGGACCTGGAGAAGTTCTGCGCCGAGCACGGGCTGACCCTGGTCACCATCGCCGACCTGATCGCGTACCGGCGGCGGACCGAGAAGCAGGTGGAGCAGGTCGCGGACGCGCGGATGCCCACCCCGTACGGGGTGTTCAGGGCGCTCGGCTACCGCGCCGAGCACGACCCGGCCGAGCACGTCGCGCTGGTGATGGGCGACCTCGGCGACGGGAAGGACGTCCTGGTCCGGGTGCACTCCGAGTGCCTCACCGGGGACGTCTTCGGCTCGCTGCGCTGCGACTGCGGCCCGCAGCTGCAGGCCGCGCTGGCCCGGGTGGCGCAGGAGGGGCGCGGGGTGGTGCTCTACGTACGCGGGCACGAGGGGCGCGGGATCGGCCTGCTGCACAAGCTCCAGGCGTACCAGCTCCAGGACCAGGGCCGGGACACCGTGGACGCGAACCTCGACCTGGGGCTGCCCGCCGACGCCCGGGACTACGGCACCGGCGCGCAGATCCTCTACGACCTCGGTGTCCGCTCGATGCGGCTGCTCACCAACAACCCGGCCAAGCGGGCCGGCCTGGAGGGGTACGGCCTGACCGTGAGCGGCCGCGAGGGGCTGCCGATCCGGTCGAACCCGGAGAACGTGCGGTACCTGCGGACGAAGCGGGACCGGATGGGGCACCTGCTGGACGAGCTGGACGAGGTGACCGAGGCGCCGATGGGCCGCCCGGTCGACGGCGACGAGATCGGAGCGTAGACATGGCGGGTTTCGGCGAACCGGGCGTGACGTCGGTGGACGCCGCGGGGCTGACCGTCGGCGTGGTCGCCGCACGCTGGCACGGCGACCTGACCGACCACATGGTCGAGCGGGCGGTCGCCGCCGCGCAGGCGTGCGGCGCCCGGGCGGTGGTGGCCCGGGTCGCCGGATCGGTGGAGCTGCCCGTGGTGGCCCAGGCGATGGCCCGCCGGTACGACGTGGTGGTCGCCCTCGGCGTGGTGGTCCGCGGCGCGACGGCGCACTTCGACTACGTCTGCCGTTCGGTCACGGACGGGCTGACCCGGGTGGCCCTGGACGAGGGGAAGCCGGTCGCGCACGGGGTGCTGACGGTGGAGACGATCGAGCAGGCCCGGGACCGGGCCGGGCTGTCCGGCTCGGCGGAGGACAAGGGCTGGGCGGCGACCGTGGCGGCGCTGGACGCCGCGCTGGCGATCCGCGACCTGGCCGCCAACGCCGCCCAGCGGGTCGGCTTCGGCGGCTGACCCGGCGATCCGGGTCCGGGGCGCCGGTCCACTCCGGCGTGATCATGCGAGCCCGCCGTGGGGAGGACGACGCGCCCGGACCCGGAGCGCGCCGCCGGTCCGGGCGGCTGGAAGAATCGCATCCCGTGAAGACGTTCGAGGAGTTGTTCGCCGAGCTGCAGGCCAAGGCCGCCGCCGGCACCCCGGGCTCCGGCACGGTCGCCGCGCTGGAGAAGGGGGTGCACTTCATCGGCAAGAAGGTCGTCGAGGAGGCGGCCGAGTCGTGGATGGCCGCCGAGCACGAGGGCCCGGAGCGGGCCGCCGAGGAGATCTCGCAGCTGCTCTACCAGGCGCAGGTGCTGATGCTGGCCACCGGTCTCGACCTGAAGGACGTCTACCGACATCTCTGAGTGCCCCCACCCGTTGATCAAATTCGATCGAAGGAGCACTCCGTCATGCTGCGTGTCGCCATTCCCAACAAGGGCACCCTGGCCGAGCCGGCCGCTCTGATGCTGCGCGAGGCCGGTTACCGCCAGCGTCGCGACCCCAAGGACCTGGTCTGCCGGGACGAGGCCAATGACGTCGAATTCCTCTACCTGCGTCCCCGGGACATCGCCACCTACGTCGGCTCCGGCGACCTGGACCTCGGCATCACCGGCCGGGACCTGCTGGTCGACTCCGGCGCCCCGGCCGAGGAGATCGTCGACCTCGCCTTCGGCGGCGCGACCTTCCGCTTCGCCGCCGGCCCGGACACCATCGACTCGCCGAAGGAGCTGGGCGGGCACCGGATCGCCACCGCGTACCCGGGGGTGGTCCGCCGCTACCTCGACGCCAACGGGCTGACCGCGGACGTCATCCGGCTCGACGGCGCGGTGGAGAACGCCGTCCGGCTCGGCGTGGCGGACGTGGTGGCCGACGTGGTCTCCACCGGGGCCACCCTGCGTCAGGCCGGGCTGCAGATCATCGGCGAGCCGCTGCTGGTGTCCTCGGCGGTGCTGGTCCGGCGTGCCGGGGCGCCCGGCTGCGCCCAGGCCGAGCAGCTGCTCGGCCGGGTGCACGGCGTGCTGGTCGCCCGGCGCTACGTGATGCTCGCCTACGACGTGCCGGCCGGCCTGCTGGACCGGGCCAGTTCGCTGACCCCCGGGATCGAGTCGCCGACCGTCTCCCCGCTGCACCGGGAGGGCTGGGTCGCCGTGCAGGCGATGGTGCAGCGCGACGACGTGCACCGGATCATGGACGAGCTCTACGAGCTGGGTGCCCGGGCGATCCTGGTCACCAACATCCACGCCTGCCGCCTGTGAGGCCGCTGCCGCCGTCGGCCGCCCTCGGCCTGGTGGTGCTGGGCGGGGCGGCCTCGGCGGCCCAGGGCGTGGTCAACGCCGAACTGGGCGAGCGGGCCGGCGACCCGGTGCTCGGGGCGGTGGTCAACAACGCCGGCGGCACCCTGCTGATCCTCGTCGGGCTGCTGGCCATGCCGTCGATGCGGACCGGGCTCGCCGCGCTGCGCCGGGCCAGGCTGCCGTGGTGGTCGTACCTGGGTGGGCTCGGCGGAGCGGCGATCGTGGTGATCGGCACGTACGTCGTACCGGTGCTCGGGGTGGCGGTCTTCACCATCGCCCAGGTCGCCGGGAGCAGCCTCGGCGGGTTGGGGGTGGACCGCGCCGGTCTGGCACCGGTCGGCCGGCTCCCGCTCACCGTCCCGCGGGTGGCTGGTGCGCTGCTCGGCGTGGCGGCGGTGGGGCTCGCCCAGCTCGGCCAGCCGGTCGGCGACATCGCGGTCGGCGTGGTCCTGCTCGCCGTGGCCGGTGGCCTGGCGGTCGCGGTGCAGGCCGCGTTGAACGGCCGGGTGGCCGAGGAGGGCAGCGCGGCCGCCGGCGCCGCGGTCAACTTCGCCACCAGCACGCCGGTGGTGATCGCCGTGGCCGTGTCGGTCGGCGCGTTCGCGGCCCGGCCGACCTGGCCGGATGCCTGGTACCTCTACACGGGCGGGCTGCTCGGCGTCTGCATCGTGTCGTCCCTGCTGGTCGGGGTCCGCTCGGTCGGGGTGCTGCGGACCGGTCTCGCGCTGGTCGCCGGTCAGTTGGGCGGAGCCCTGCTGCTGGACGTGCTGACGCCGGGCGGTCCGGGGCTGCGCTGGCCGGTCCTGGCCGGCGCGGTGTTCACCCTGCTGGCGGTGGCTGTCGCCGGGCGATCCACCCGCTTCCCGGCGCGGTCGGGTGGTGACCGTGTGGCGACGGAGCGCCGGTCCGAGCCGGATGGCAGACTGGTCGGGTGAGCGATTCCCTGGTGACGCTGCGGCCCCGACGGATCCGGCTGGTCTGCTGGGCCTCGGCCGCCGCCCTGCTGGTGGTCTTCAGCCTGGTGGCCACCTCGCTGACCGGCCGGACCGGTGACGGCTACGGCACCTTCCAGCGCGGCGATCAGCTGGCCATGGTGGGGCTGGGTATCTTCGGTGCGCTCGGCATCCTGCTCTTCACCCGGCCGCGGGTGGTGGCCGACGCCAGGGGCGTCCGGGTGCGCAACGTGATCGGCTCGTACGAGCTGCCCTGGGAGGTCGTCCGCGGGGTCCGCTTCGACCGGGGTGCCCCGTGGGCCAGCCTGGAGCTGCACGACGACGACCTGCTGCCGATGGTCGCCCTCCAGGCGGCCGACAAGGAGCTCGCGGTCGAGGGCGTCCGCGCCCTGCGTCGCCTCCACCAGGCGCACCTGGCGGCCCTCGCCGGCGACCCCGCCGCCCGCTGACCCGCCCGCCGGGCGGGCGGGCCCCGGACCCACCCCGGCGACCCGTCTGAGCTGCGAGCCCGGTTTGGGGATGGCTGGGGCGAGGGTGTAGTGTTGCCGCGTCGACCAGACCGCCCCCGTTCCGACGTGCGGGCGGTCTCGAAGCGGAGCGCCTGCTCCCACCCGAGTTGCCTCTGACGGCGGCCGGGTCCGGTCACCGGTTCCGGGGACATCCCGGTTCCGGATGCGCGATCATGTGATCTGTGATCGTGCCGACCGGTCGAGCGGGCCCTGGCATGCGCCGGGGCCTTCTGCTTTCCGGGTCGGCTCCCACCCGGGAGCCCGCGGGGTCGGCCACGCAGGAGAACGGACTCGAGGAGGCCCCATCAGCGTCGAACCACGCGTGAACGAGCAGATCCGGGCACGTGAGGTCCGACTGGTCGGTCCCGAGGGTGAACAGGTGGGCATCGTCCCGCTGGAGCGCGCCCTTCAGCTGGCCTCGGACGTCGACCTGGACCTGGTCGAGGTTGCGCCGATGGCGCGCCCGCCGGTGTGCAAGCTCATGGACTTCGGCAAGTTCAAGTACGAGAGCGCACTGAAGGCGCGCGAAGCGCGGCGTAACCAGCAGCAGACCGTCATCAAGGAGATGAAGCTCCGGCCGAAGATCGACCCGCACGACTACGAGACCAAGAAGGGTCACGTGGTGCGGTTCCTCAAGGCCGGCGACAAGGTCAAGGTGACGATCATGTTCCGCGGTCGCGAGCAGAGTCGCCCGGAGCTGGGTTACCGGCTCCTGCGCCGGCTCGAGTCCGAGATCACGGAGCTGGGATACGTCGAGGCCGCTCCGAAGCAGGACGGTCGAAACATGATCATGGTTCTCGCTCCGCACCGGGCCGTCAAGGCCTCCGCGGTCGCCGCCACGGCGTCCCGCGGCGGGCCCCGGGAACGGGCCGCGGAGGAGTCTGGCGAGACCCCGGAGGCCGGCGAGACCCCGGAGGCCGGCGAGACCGCAGCAGCCGGCGAGACCGGCCCGACCGCTGACACCAGCGGCCAGTAACAGGGAGAAGACGTTCCACATGCCGAAGATGAAGAGCCACACGGGTATGGGCAAGCGGGTCAAGGTGACCGGCAAGGGCAAGATCGTTGCCCAGCAGGCCGGCCTTCGCCACAACCTGGAGAAGAAGCCCTCCACCCACACCCGGCGGCTGACCGGCACGGTCGAGCTGGCCAAGGCTGACGTCAAGCGAATCAAGAAGCTGCTCGGCCGCTGACGCGCGCCACCTTCACGTAACTAGGAGTTGAGATGTCACGCGTCAAGCGGGCTGTGAACGCCCACAAGAAGCGTCGTACCCTGCTCGAGGCCGCAAGCGGTTACCGCGGTCAGCGCTCCCGGCTGTACCGCAAGGCCAAGGAGCAGGTGCTGCACTCGATGCAGTACGCCTACCGGGACCGTCGTGACCGCAAGGGCGACTTCCGGCAGCTGTGGATCCAGCGGATCAACGCTGGCGCCCGGGCCAACGGCATGACCTACAACCGGCTGATCCAGGGCCTGCGGCTGGCCGGCATCGAGGTCGACCGCAAGATCCTGGCCGACCTGGCCGTCAACGACGCCGCGGCGTTCGCCGCGATCGTCGAGCTGGCCCGCGCCGCCGTGGCGGCCGAGGGCACCGGTGGCGCCGCGGCCCAGGCCGCCTGATCCACCCGCAGCAGATCGAGGCGTCTCCCATGCAGTCACCATCGCGCGGGAGGCGCCTCGACGCTGTCCCCGGCCCGTTCACCCCGCGTACCCCCAGGGTTGCCGCCGCCCGCCGGCTGCACCGCCGCCGGGACCGCGAGGCCACCGGCCGGTTCCTGGCCGAGGGACCGCAAGCCGTCCGCGAGGCCCTGGCGCGCCCCGGGACGGTCACCGAGCTGTTCGGTACGCCGGCCGCCCTCGACCGGTACGCCGACCTCGCCGCGCAGGCGGCCCGTGCCGACGTACCGGTCTCCGAGGTGACCGACGAGGGCCTCGCCGCGCTCGCCGAGACCGTCGCCCCGCAGGGCCTGGTCGCCGCCTGCCGGCACCTCGACATCCCCCTGGACACCGCCCTGTCCCGGCGTCCGCGCCTGATCGCGGTGCTCGCCGAGATCCGCGACCCGGGCAACGCCGGCACCGTGCTGCGCACCGCCGACGCGGCCGGCGCCGGGACGGTGGTCTTCGCCGGTGACGCGGTCGACCCCTACAACGGCAAGTGCGTGCGGGCCTCCGCCGGCAGCCTCTTCCACGTCGACGTGGTCCGCGCCCCCGACCCGCGCCACGTGGTGGACGCGCTACGGGCCGTCGGGCTCTCCGTCTTCGCCACCACCGGGTACGGCGACACCGACCTCGACGAGCTGGCCGACGCCGGCCGGCTCGCCACCCCCACCGCCTGGCTCTTCGGCTCCGAGGCGCACGGGTTGCCCGAGGAGTTGACCGCCGCCGCCGACGCCCGGGTCCGGGTGCCGCTGCACGGGCGCGCCGAGAGCCTGAACCTGGCTGCGGCCGCCGCCGTCTGCCTGTACGCTTCAGCGAGAGCACTGCGCTGACCCTCGGTCGCGTGGTTCAGACAGCAGGGGAGTCGTCCGCATGATGAACGCGCCACGGCGTTCGTTTAGCCAGCCCGCCGGTGTCGGCGGGCGGCGGGCCTGACCCTTCCTCCTGCGCGTAACTCCCACCGGCGGGCTGCGGCACAGCCGCGCGTCCGTAGACTCGCCTAGCCACCCGTGAGGGTCGGCGCCGCCGTGAGGGAGTGCCCGTACGCCATGAGCTACCGCAACGATCCGTACGACCCGAAGCAGGTCGCCCTGCTCGACCCGGACGCCCTGGCCGACGCCGTGGCCGACGCCGAGAAGGCGTTCGCCGCCGCCGCCGATCCGGACACGTTGGCCGCGCTGCGTCCCGCGCACCTCGGTGACCGGTCCCCGGTCTCGCTCGCGCGCCGGGAGATCGGCGCGCTGCCGCCGGCCGCGAAGTCCGACGCCGGCAAGCGGGTCAACGAGGCCCGCCGCGCTGTCGAGGCCGCGTACGCCGCCCGGCAGGAGACGCTGGAGCGCGAGCAGGCCGAGCGGATGCTGGTCGAGGAGCGGGTCGACGTGACCCTGCCGTACGACCGCCGGCCGCGCGGCGCCCAGCACCCGCTGAGCACCCTGATGGAGCAGATCAGCGACTTCTTCGTCGGGATGGGCTACGAGGTGGCCGAGGGGCCCGAGGTCGAGCTGGAGTGGACGAACTTCGACGCGCTGAACATCCCCGCCGACCACCCGGCCCGCGGCCTGATGGACACCTTCCACATCGCACCGCCGGAGGGCGCGGAGAGCTCCGGGCTGGTGTTGCGCACCCACACCTCGCCGGTGCAGGCACGCACGATGCTGACCCGCAGGCCGCCGATCTACGTCATCGTGCCCGGTCGGGCCTACCGCACCGACGAACTGGACGCCACCCACGCCCCCGTCTTCCACCAGGTGGAGGGGCTGGTGGTGGACAAGGGCATCACGATGGCGCACCTGCGTGGCACCCTGGACCACTTCGCCCGGGCGATGTTCGGGCCGGAGGCGAAGACCCGGTGGCGGCCGCACTACTTCCCGTTCACCGAGCCGTCGGCCGAGTTCGACGTTTGGTTCCCGGAGCACCGCAGGGGGCCGCAGTGGGTCGAGTGGGGCGGCTGCGGCATGGTCAACCCGCGGGTGCTGCGGGCCTGTGGCATCGACCCGGAGGTCTACTCCGGATTCGCCTTCGGCATGGGCATCGACCGGACGGTGATGTTCCGGCACGGGGTCGGCGACATGCGGGACATGGTCGAGGGGGACGTGCGGTTCACCCGCGCCTTCGGGGCCGGGGCGTAGGCGATGCGGGTACGGACAACGGAGACGGTGGTCTGAGTCATGCGAGTTTCTGTCAGTTGGCTGCGGGAGTGCGTCGACCTCCCCGCCGACCTGCCCGTCGGTGATCTGGAGCAGGCGCTGGTCGACCTCGGCATCGAGGTCGAGTCCATCGTGGACCTGCGGGAGACGGTCACCGGTCCGCTGGTGGTCGGCGAGGTCCTGGAGATCGAGGAGCTAACCGGTTTCAAGAAGCCGATCCGGTTCTGCCGGGTCGACGTCGGCGCCGCCAACGGCACCGGCGAGCCGCAGGAGATCGTCTGCGGGGCCCGCAACTTCGCCCCCGGCGACCGGGTCGTGGTGATCCTTCCCGGCGGCGTGCTGCCCGGCGGCTTCGTCATCGGCGCCCGCAAGACGTACGGGCACAACTCCAACGGCATGATCTGCTCGGCCAAGGAGCTGGGCCTGGGCGACGACCACTCGGGCATCATCGTGCTGCCCGAGGACACCAAGGCCTCGCCCGGCGACGACGCCCGCCCGGTGGTCGGCCTCGACGACGTGGTGGTCGAGCTGGAGATCACCCCGGACCGCGGGTACGCGCTGAGCGTCCGCGGCCTAGCCCGCGAGCTGTCGCACGCTCTCGGGGTGCCGTTCCGCGACCCGGCCCTGGCGCCAGCGCCCGGCGCCACCGAGCGGCCGGCGTACCCGGTCGAGGTGCGGGACACGGTCGGCTGCGACCGGTTCGCCGCCCGGATGGTCCGCGGCATCGACCCGACCGCGCAGACCCCCGGCTGGATGGCGCAGCGGCTCACCGTGGCCGGCATCCGCAGCATCTCGCTGCCGGTCGACATCACCAACTACCTGATGCTCGAACTGGGCCAGCCGATGCACGCCTTCGACGCCGACCGGATCAGCGGGCAGCTGGTGGTCCGCCGCGCCGAGCCGGGGGAGAAGCTGATCACCCTGGACGGGGTCACCCGGACCCTGGCCGCCGAGGACATGGTGATCTCCGATGACACCGGCCCCATCTCGCTCGCGGCGGTGATGGGCGGCGAGACCAGCGAGGTCATCGCCTCCACCACCGACGTGCTCTTCGAGGCGGCGCACTGGGATCCGGCCATGGTGGGCCGCACCGCCCGGCGGCACAAGCTGTTCAGCGAGGCGGCGAAGCGCTGGGAGCGGGGTGTCGACCCGACCCTGCCGCCGGTCGCCCTGGAGCGGGCGGTGCGGCTGCTCAGCGAGCACGCTGGCGGCACGGTCGGCGCGGAGATCCTCGACATCAAGCACGTCCGGCCGCGTACCCAGGTCACCCTGCCGGCGGACCTGCCGTCCCGGCGGGTCGGGGTGGCGTACTCCCCGGAGCGGGTGGTCGAGCTGCTGGAGCAGGTCGGCTGCACCGTCACCCGGGGCGCCGACCGGCTCGCCGAGGATCCTGGCGAGGTCGGGGTGGCCGTCGGGAGCGGTGACGTGCTCAGCGTGACCCCGCCGAGCTGGCGGCCCGACCTCACCGACCCGGCGGACCTGGTCGAGGAGGTGGTCCGCCTCGACGGGTACGACCGGGTGCCGTCGGTGCTGCCGACCGCGCCCGCCGGCCGCGGCCTGACCTGGCAGCAGCTGCGCCGCCGGGCGGTCGCCCGGTCGCTCGCCGAGCGTGGGTACGTCGAGGTGCTTGCACACCCGTTCGTCTCCGCCGAGCTGTTCGACCAGCTCGGCCTGCCGGCCGACGACCCGCGCCGGCGGGCGGTGCGGGTGGCCAACCCGCTGTCCGAGGAGGAGCCGCTGCTGCGGACCACGCTGCTCGGCCCGCTGCTCGGCATCCTGAAGCGGAACGTCGGTCGGGGCCTGCGCGACGTGGCGATCTACGAGATCGGCGCGGTGTTCCACCCGCGTCCGGGCGCCGGCGCGCCGCCGGCCATGGGCGTGGACCGTCGGCCGTCCGACGCCGAGTTCGCCGCCGCCGACGCGGTGGTGCCGGACCAGCCGCGGCACGTCGCCGTTCTGCTCGCCGGTGACATCGAGCCGGCCGGCTGGTGGGGCGCGGGCCGGGCGGCCGGCTGGGCGGACGCGGTCGAGGCCGGCCGCGCCGTCCTCGCCGCCGCCGGTATCCCGGCCGACCGGGCGATCGTCCGGGCCGCCGAGTACGCCCCCTGGCACCCGGGCCGCTGCGCCGAGCTGCTGGTCGACGGCATGGTGGTCGGGCACGCCGGTGAGCTGCACCCGACCGTGGTGGCGACGCTGGAGCTGCCGCGCCGCACCAGCGCCATGGAGCTGAACCTGGACGCGCTGCCCGCCGCGCCGATGGTGTCCGGTCCGGCCATCTCCACCTTCCCGCCGGCGCTGATCGACGTGGCGCTGGTGGTGGACGATTCGGTCCCGGCCGTCGAGGTGCAGCGGGCCCTCACCGAGCGGGCGGGCCCGCTGCTGGAGGGCGTCCGGCTCTTCGACGTGTACGCCTCCGACCAGCTCGGCGCCGGCCGCAAGTCGCTGGCGTACAAGCTGACGTTCCGGGCTCCGGACCGGACGCTGACCGTCGAGGAGGCGCTGGCCGCCCGCGACGCGGCGGTCGCCGAGGCGGCCTCCCGCTTCGGCGCCACCCTGCGCGGCGCCTGACCGGTACGGCGCACGGCCCCGATCCGGCACCTCCGGGTCGGGGCCGGCCGCCGTCGTCTCTCGCCGCTCGTGATCCGGCTGGTGCCCGGCGTCACGGATGGGCCGAAAGGTCAGCGGCGACGGCATCTTCGGCTACCCACGGCGCACCTGCGAGCGGTTAACCTGCTTGGATTCCGGCTATCGCCGGGAACACACCCCCGCCACCCCCCCACGGGAGTCCAGCCATGTCCGAGGATCCGGGTCCGCCGCCCCTCTCCGTCGACGTCTGCATTGTCGGCGGCTGCGGTCGGGTCGGTCTGCCGCTGGGCATCGCCTTCGCCTCCCGCGGCCTCTCCGTCGTCCTGTACGACATCAACGCCGAGGCCGTCGCCACGGTGAACGCCGGCACCCTGCCCTTCGCCGAGCCGGGCGCCGCCGAAGTGCTGGCCGAGGCGGTGACCGCCGGCCGGCTGCGGGCCACCACGGATCCGGTCAGCGTGGGCACCTCCGAGCATCTGGTGGTGGTGGTCGGCACCCCGGTCGACGAGCACCTCAACCCGGACCTGGGCGCGGTGCCCCGGGCCCTGGAGCGCTGCGCCGAGCACCTGCGCGACGGACAGCTGGTGGTCCTGCGCAGCACCGTCTATCCGGGCGTCACGGCGCTGACCGAGAAGCTCCTCGCGAGCAAGGGCATCCGCGCCGACGTGGCGTTCTGCCCGGAACGCATCGCGGAGGGCCGGGCGATGACCGAGCTGTTCACGCTGCCGCAGATCGTCGCTGCCCGTACGCCGCCCGCGCTGGCCCGGGCGGAGAAGCTGTTCCGCCACCTCACCGAGGAGATCGTCCCGCTCGAACCGGAGGAGGCGGAGCTGGCGAAGCTGTTCACGAACACCTGGCGGTACATCAAGTTCGCTACCGCCAACCAGTTCTGGATGATGGCCAACGACTTCGGGCTGGACTTCGCCCGGATCCGGCACGCGGTGGCCCACGACTACCCGCGCGCGGCCGACCTGCCGATGCCAGGCTTCGCCGCCGGCCCATGCCTGTTCAAGGACACCATGCAGCTGGCCGCGTTCAACCGGAACAACTTCGTGCTCGGACACTCGGCGATGCTGATCAACGAGGGGCTGCCGCTGTACCTGGTCTCCCGACTGGAGGACCGGTTCGACCTGTCCGAGCTGACCGTGGGCATCCTCGGCATGGCGTTCAAGGGCGGCAGCGACGACCCCCGGGAGAGCCTGGCCTACAAGCTGCGCAAGATCCTGGCGCTGAAGACCCGGGAGACCCTCTGCACCGACCCGTACGTGGCCGACGAGCGCCTGGTCGACCTGGACGAGGTGCTGCGCCGGTCGGACCTGCTGGTCATCGCCGCCCCGCACGAGCAGTACGCCCGGCTGGAGACCGACCTCCCGGTCATCGACATGTGGGGCCTGACCGGGACGGGGGTGCGGGTGTGACGCCGCGGGTGTCGGTGATCGTGCCGGTGTACAACGAGGGCGAGGCGATCCTGCGCTGCCTGGAGCGGGTGCTGCGCGAGATGCTGCTTCCGGCCGAGGTGCTGATCGTGCACGACATGCCGGAGGACACCACCGTTCCGTACGTCGAGCAGATCGCCCGGACCGATCCTCGGGTGCGTGCGGTGCTCAACACCTACGGCCGGGGTCCGGCGAACGCTATCCGGTTCGGCATCGACGCCGCGCTCGCCCCGGTCGTCGTGGTCACCATGGCCGACGGCTGCGACGACCCGCGCCAGATCGACGAGCTGGCCCGGCTGGTGGACCGGGGCGTGGTGGTGGCCGCCGCGTCCCGCTACATGCCCGGCGGCCAGCAGGTGGGCGGCCCCCGGCTGAAGCGGATGATGTCCCGTTGGGCGGGGCGCAGCCTCTACACCCTGGCCCGGGTCGGCACCCGGGACGCCACCAACAGCTTCAAGGCCTACGACACGGCGTTCGTGCGGGAGGTGGGGATCGAGTCGCGCACCGGGTTCGAGATCGGCCTGGAGTTGACCGCCAAGGCCAACCGGCTGCGGCTGCCGGTCGCCGAGATCCCCACCATCTGGCTGGACCGACCGCTGGGCGAGTCCCACTTCGACCTGGGGCGGTTCCTCCCCGGCTACCTGAAGTGGTACTTCTTCGCCTACGGTCGACGGCTGAGCCGGGAGAAGCTCACCGCCGGCACCGCCGCGGCGGCCGTGCCGGCCCCGCGCGACCCGCAGGACATCAGCACCGAGTACGAGAAGACCGCTTAGGAGCGCACGTGGCGAAGGTCCTGGTAACTGGTTCGGCCGGCTTCATCGGCGGTTACCTGGTGGAGGAGTTGCTGGACCGGGGCCACGAGGTGGTCGGGGTCGACAACTTCTCCAAGTACGGCCCGGTCACCCACAGCTACGACGACCACCCGCGGTTCCGCTTCGTGGAGGGCGACGCCCGCGACGTCGACCTGCTCACCGGGCTGCTGGACGGCTGTGACCACCTGGTGGCCGGCGCGGCGATGATCGGCGGCATCTCCTACTTCCACGCGTACGCCTACGACCTGCTCGCCACCAACGAGCGGATCATGGCGGCCACCTGCGACGCGGCCATCCGCGCCCACCGGGACGGCAGCCTGGCGAAGGTCACCTACCTCTCCTCCTCCATGGTCTTCGAGTCCACCGAGCACTGGCCCAGCAAGGAGGGCGACGAGCGGCGCATCCCGCCGCCGCTGTCGTCGTACGGGTTCCAGAAGCTCGCCGTGGAGTACTACGCCCGGGCCGCCTGGGAGCAGTACCAGCTGCCGTACACGATCGTCCGGCCGTTCAACTGCGTCGGTGTGGGGGAGGGGCGGGCGCTCGGCCATGCCGAGGTGCTCTCCGGCAACGTCAAGCTGGCCATGTCGCACGTGGTGCCCGACCTGGTGCAGAAGATCGTCAAGGGGCAGGACCCGCTGCACATCCTCGGCGAGGGCCACCAGGTGCGGCACTACACCTACGGCGGGGACCTGGCCCGGGGCATCGCCACCGCGGTCGAGCATCCGGCGGCCCGCAACGAGGACTTCAACCTCTCCACCGCGGAGTCGACCAGCGTGCTGGAGCTGGCCGAGCTGATCTGGCGCAAGATCAAGGGCCCGGAGGTGCCATTCCGGCACGTCTCCGACGAGCCCTTCCAGTACGACGTGCAGAAGCGGGTGCCGGACGTGACGAAGTCCCGTGAGGTGCTCGGCTTCACCGCCACCACCTCGCTGGACGAAATGCTCGACGAGGTCATCCCGTGGGTGAGCCGGGCGGTCGAGGAGGGCCGCCTCTGACGTCCGCCCCGTTCGTCCCCGGACGGCCCGTGTCGCTCCCCGCGACGCGGGCCGTCGGCGTTCGTACCGGGTGACCGGCGTCACCTAACCATTTCCATGCAGTGAGACGTATAAACTTGCAGCGAGTCATTCCCGTCCACTAGCCTCTTCTGCATAGTCATGCGGAGGTGAGTATGGGCATCCGAGTCGCGGTCGCGGGAGCGAGCGGGTACGCCGGCGGCGAGCTGCTGCGCCTGGTCGCCGGGCACCCGGAGCTCGACCTGGTCGCCGCCACCGCGCACCGCCAGGCCGGCCAGCCCGTCACCGCCGTACACCCGCAGCTCGCGGGCCTCGACCTGACGCTCGGGGCGACCGACCCGACCATCCTGGCCGACGCGGACCTGGTCTTCCTGGCCCTGCCGCACGGCGAGTCGGCGGCCCTGGCCGCCGCCCTGCCGGAGACGGTCAAGGTGGTCGACCTCGGCGCCGACCACCGGCTGCGCGACGCGGACGCCTGGGCCCGCTACTACGGCGGCGGGCACGCCGGCGCCTGGACCTACGGCCTGCCCGAGCTGCCCGGCCAGCGGGCCGAGATCGCCGCCGCCGACCGGGTGGCCAACACCGGCTGCTACGCGGTGGCCACCACCCTGGCCCTCGCGCCGCTGATCGCCCTCGGCGCGGTGGCACCCACCGACGTGGTCGTGGTCGCCGCCTCCGGCACCTCCGGCGCCGGCCGGGCCGCCAAGGCCCACCTGCTCGGCAGCGAGGTGATGGGCGACCTGTCGCCCTACAAGGTCGGCGTCCACCAGCACGTGCCGGAGATCAAGCAGGCTACGGGCGCGACCAGCCTCTCCCTCACCCCGGTGCTCGCTCCCATGCCGCGGGGCATCCTCGCCACCGTCACCGCGGTGCCCACCGGCGACGCCGACCCGCGCGAGGTGCTCGCCGCGGCGTACGCGGAGGCCCCGTTCGTCCACGTGCTGCCCGAGGGCGCCTGGCCGCACACCGCCGCCACCGCCGGCTCGAACTCCTGCCACCTCCAGGCCACGGTCGACGTCGACTCCGGTCGGATGATCGTGGTCAGCGCCATCGACAACCTCGGCAAGGGCGCCGCCGGCCAGGCCGTGCAGAACGCCAACCTCATGCTCGGCCTTCCCCAGACCACCGGACTCTCAGTCTTCGGAGTAGCACCATGACCGTGACCACGCCGAGGGGCTTCCGGGCGGCCGGCGTCGCCGCGGGCCTCAAGACCAGCGGCGCCGCCGACATCGCCCTCGTCGTCAACGACGGCCCCGACGCCGGGGTCGCCGGCGTCTTCACCGCCAACCGGGTCAAGGCCGCGCCGGTGCGCTGGACCCAGCAGGTGGTCCGGGGCGGCGTGGTCCGCGCCGTGGTGCTCAACTCCGGGGGCGCGAACGCCTGCACCGGCCCCGCCGGCTTCCAGGACACCCACGTCACGGCCGAGCACACCGCCGCCTCGCTCACCGCCAGCAGCCCCCGGCTGATGCTCGGCGCCGGTGAGGTGGCGGTGTGCTCCACCGGGCTGATCGGCGAGCGGCTGCCGATGCAGAAGCTCCTCCCCGGCGTGCGCACCGCCATCCGCGGGCTCGCCCGGGACGGCGGCGCCGCGGCGGCCGAGGCGATCATGACCACCGACACCCGGCCCAAGACCGCCGTCGCGAGGGGCGGCGGCTGGACCGTCGGCGGCATGGCGAAGGGCGCCGGCATGCTCGCCCCGGCCATGGCCACCATGCTCTGCGTCCTCACCACCGATGCCGTGGCCGGGCCGGAGACCCTCGACGCCGCGCTGCGCGCCGCCACCCGCGTCACCTTCGATCGGATCGACTCCGACGGGTGCATGTCCACCAACGACACCGTGCTGCTGCTGGCCAGCGGCGCGTCCGGCCTCGAGCCGACCGAGGCCGAGCTGGCCGCCGCGGTCACCGCCGCCTGCCACGACCTGGCCCAGCAGCTCATCGCCGACGCCGAGGGCGCCACCAAGCAGATCGCCATCGACGTGGTCGGCGCGGCCGGCGAGGACGACGCGGTGGAGGTGGGCCGCTCGGTGGCCCGAAACAACTTGGTCAAGGCCGCGCTCTTCGGCAACGACCCGAACTGGGGTCGGATCCTCGCGGCCGTCGGCACCACCTCAGCCGCGTTCCAGCCGGACGGCGTGGACGTCGCGGTCAACGGGGTCTGGGTCTGCCGCTCCGGCGCCGCCGCCGAGGACCGGTCCAAGGTCGACCTGACCGGGCGGGACGTCACCATCCGGATCGACCTGCACGCCGGCGACGCGGCCGCGACGATCTGGACCAACGACCTGTCGCACGCGTACGTGCACGAGAACTCGGCGTACTCGTCGTGAGCGCGAGGAATGCAGCGCAGCGGAGTCCCGCAGTCGCGAACGGAAAGTCGGCGCGGACATGAGCCTCTCCGCGGACCTCACCCGGGCCCAGGCCAAGGCCGAGACGCTGATCGAGGCCCTGCCCTGGCTGGCCCGTTTCTCCGGCGCCACCGTCGTGGTCAAGTATGGCGGCAACGCCATGGTCGACCCCGAGCTGCGGCGCGCGTTCGCCGCCGACATGGTCTTCCTCCGGTACGCCGGCCTGAAGCCGGTCGTGGTGCACGGCGGCGGGCCGCAGATCTCCGCCATGCTGGGCCGGCTCGGCATCGCCAGCGAGTTCAAGGGCGGCCTGCGGGTCACCACCCCGGAGGCGATGGACGTCGTCCGGATGGTGCTGGTCGGTCAGGTCGGCCGGGAACTGGTCGGCCTGATCAACGCGCACGGCCCGTTCGCCGTCGGCCTCTCCGGCGAGGACGCCGCGCTCTTCACCGCCGTCCGCCGCCCGGCGTTCGTCGACGGGGAGCCGGTCGACGTCGGGCAGGTCGGCGACGTGGAGTCGGTGAACGTCTCCGCGGTGGCCGACCTGATCGCGGCCGGCCGGATCCCGGTGATCTCCACCGTCGCGCCGGACGCCGACGGGGTGCTGCACAACCTCAACGCCGACACGGCCGCCGCCGCTCTCGCCGTCGCCCTGGACGCCCGCAAGCTGGTCGTCCTCACCGACGTCCCCGGCCTGTACGCGGACTGGCCGGACACCGCCAGCCTGGTCAGCGAGATCAGCACGGACGACCTGGCGAAGCTGCTGCCCACCCTGGAGTCGGGGATGGTCCCCAAGATGGAGGCCTGCCTGCGGGCGGTGTGCGGGGGAGTGCCCGCCGCGCACGTCGTCGACGGCCGGGTCGCCCACTCCACGCTGCTCGAGGTGTTCACGTCGGAAGGATTCGGCACGATGGTCGTGCGCGCGTCATGAGCACGCTGGTGGAACGCTGGGGTAAGTCCATGATGGACAACTACGGCACGCCGCCGCTGGCGCTGGTCTCCGGCTCCGGCGCCGTGGTGACCGACGAGGCCGGCCGGGAGTACGTCGACCTGCTCGGCGGCATCGCGGTGAACGCCCTCGGCCACGCCCACCCGGCCGTGGTGGCCGCCGTCTCCAAGCAGGTCGCCACCCTGGGTCACGTCTCCAACCTCTTCGTCGCCGAGCCGCCGGTGGCCCTGGCGGAGCTGCTGCTGGCCCTGGCCGGTCGACCCGGCCGGATCTTCTTCGCCAACTCGGGCGCCGAGGCGAACGAGGCGGCGTTCAAGCTCTCCCGGCTCACCGGCCGCACCCACGTGGTCGCCGCCGCCGGCGGCTTCCACGGCCGCACGATGGGCGCCCTCGCGCTCACCGGCCAACCGGCCAAGGCCGACCCGTTCCGCCCGCTCCCCGGCGACGTCACCCACGTCCCGTACGGCGTCACCGCCGCCCTGGCGGCCGCGGTCACCGACGCCACCGCGATGGTGATCCTGGAGCCCATCCAGGGCGAGAACGGCATCGTCGTCCCGCCGGCCGGCTACCTCGCCGAGGCGCGGCGGATCACCGCCCGGCACGGTGCGCTGCTGGTGCTCGACGAGGTGCAGACCGGCATCGGCCGTACCGGGCACTGGTTCGCCCACCAGGCCGAGGGCGTCGAGCCGGACATCGTCACCCTGGCCAAGGGCCTCGGCGGTGGCCTGCCGATCGGCGCCTGCCTGGCCTTCGGGCGGGCCGCCGAACTGCTCGGCCCCGGCTCGCACGGCACCACCTTCGGCGGCAACCCGGTCAGCTGCGCGGCCGCCCTCGCCGTGGTCGCCACCATCGCCAGCGAGGGGCTGCTCGACCACGTCAAGCGGGTCGGCGAGCGGCTGCGCCGGGGCGTCGAGGGGCTCGGCCACCCGCTGGTCGCCGACGTCCGCGGCGCCGGACTGCTGCTCGGCATCGTGCTGGCCGAGCAGGTCTCCGGCGCGGCGGCGACCGCGCTGCGTGAGGCGGGCTTCCTGGTGAACCCGGTCCAGCCGGACGTGGTCCGGCTGGCCCCGCCGCTGATCCTCACCGCCGACCAGGTCGACGCCTTCCTCGCGGCCCTCCCCGCCGCCCTGGACGCCGCCACCCCCGCCCCGATGGCGGACCTTGGGGCCGAATGGGCCCTGGAGGGGCCGCGATCCTCCACGATCGCACCGACGAGCCCGACCACGACGAGCGCCACGGAGGTCAGCGCATGATCCGGCACTTCCTGCGGGACGACGACCTGACCCCGGCCGAGCAGGCGGCGGTGCTCGACCTGGCCGTCCGGATGAAGGCCGACCGGTTCGCGTACAAGCCCCTCGACGGGCCGCGGTCGGTGGCGGTGCTCTTCGACAAGCAGAGCCTGCGCACCCGGATCTCCTTCGACGCCGGCATCGCCGAGCTGGGCGGCCACCCGCTCGTGGTGGACACCCAGGTCACCCACTTCGGTCGGGGCGAGACCCTGGCCGACGCCGGCCGGGTGCTCTCCCGCTACGTCGCCGCGATCGTGCTGCGCACCCACGGCGACGACCGGATCGCCGAGGTCGCGTCGCACGCCACCGTGCCGGTGGTCAACGCGCTCACCGACGACTACCACCCCTGCCAGCTCCTCGCCGACCTGCTCACCGTCCGCGAGCGGTTCGGCGCCGTCGCCGGGCGGACCCTCGCGTACGTGGGGGACGCGGCGAACAACATGGCCCACTCGTACCTGCTGGCCGGGGCCACCGCCCGGATGCACGTCCGAATCGCCGGCCCGGTCGGCTTCCAGCCCGACCCCGAGATCGTGGCCCGGGCGGAGAAGATCGCCGCCGGCGCCGGCGGCTCGGCCCGGGTGCTCACCGACCCGGTCGAGGCGGTACGCGGCGCCGACGTGCTGGCCACCGACACCTGGACCTCGATGGGCCAGGAGTCCGACGGGCTGGACCGGATCACCCCGTTCCTGCCGTACCAGGTCAACACCGCGCTGCTCGACCACGCCGCGCCGGACGCCATCGTGCTGCACTGCCTGCCCGCCCACCGGGGCGAGGAAATCACCGACGAGGTCCTCGACGGGCCGCGCAGCGCGGTCTTCGACCAGGCGGAGAATCGCCTGCACGCCCAGAAGGCGCTGCTGACGTTTCTCCTGGAGGCCTCCTCATGACCGCCCCGCTGACCCGTACCGCCCGGCACGCCCGCATCGTCGAGCTGATCCGCGACAAGGCGATCCACTCGCAGACCGAACTGGCCGACCTGCTCGCCGGCGACGGCATCCAGGTCACCCAGGCCACCCTCTCCCGGGACCTCAAGGAGCTGGGGGCGGTCACCGCGCGCGGCGGCGACGGCCGGGCCGTCTACCTGATCCCCGAGGACGGCCACCGGCCGCTGCGCGACGCCGAGGCCGCCCCGGCCCGGCTCGTCCGGCTGCTGCGCGAACTGCTCAACGGGGTCGACTCCAGCGGCAACATCGCCGTGCTGCGCACCCCACCGGGCGCAGCCCACTACCTGGCCAGCGCGTTGGACCGAGCGGGCCTGCCCGAGATCGTCGGCACCATCGCCGGCGACGACACCATCCTCGTCGTGGCCCGCGAGGCCCTCGGCGGGGCCGCGCTCGGCGAACGGCTCGCCGGCTGGGCCCACCGGGAAGACAACGTTGAAGGGAGCACAACATGACCGAGCGGGTCGTCCTGGCGTACTCCGGGGGTCTCGACACCTCCGTCGCCATTCCGTACCTGGCCGAGCAGACCGGCGCCGAGGTGATCGCGGTCGCGGTCGACGTCGGGCAGGGCGGCGAGGACCTGAACGCGATCCGGCAGCGCGCCCTGGACTGCGGCGCCGTCGAGTCCGAGGTGGTCGACGCGCGCGATGAGTTCGCCGCCGACTACTGCCTGCCGGCAATCCAGGCCAACGCCCTCTACATGGACCGGTACCCGCTGGTCTCCGCGCTGTCCCGGCCGCTGATCGTCAAGCACCTGGTCGCCGCGGCCCGCAAGCACGGCGGCACCATCGTGTCGCACGGCTGCACCGGCAAGGGCAACGACCAGGTCCGCTTCGAGGTCGGCCTGAGCGCGCTCGCCCCCGACCTGAAGATCGTGGCCCCGGCCCGGGATTTCGCCTGGACCCGGGACAAGGCGATCGCCTTCGCCGAGGAGAAGGGGCTGCCGATCGACGTGTCGGCCAAGTCGCCTTACTCCATCGACCAGAACCTGTGGGGCCGCGCGGTGGAGACCGGCTTCCTGGAGGACATCTGGAACGGCCCCATCGAGGACCTCTACTCGTACACGTCCGACCCGGCCGAGCCGCGGGACGCCGACGAGGTCGTGATCACCTTCGACGCCGGTAACCCGGTCGCCATCGACGGCGAGACCGTCACCCCGTACCAGGCGATCCTGGAGCTGAACCGGCGCGCCGGCGCCCAGGGTGTGGGCCGGCTCGACATGGTCGAGGACCGCCTCGTCGGCATCAAGAGCCGCGAGGTGTACGAGGCGCCCGGCGCGATCGCGCTGATCACCGCGCACCAGGAGCTGGAGGCGGTCACCGTCGAGCGGGACCTGGCCCGGTTCAAGCGTGGCGTCGACCAGCGCTGGGGCGAGCTGGTCTACGACGGCCTCTGGTTCTCGCCGCTGAAGAACTCCCTCGACGCGTTCATCGCCGACGCCCAGCAGCACGTCTCCGGCGAGGTGCGGCTCACCCTGCACGGCGGCCGGGCCACCGTCACCGGTCGGCGCTCCGAGGCGAGCCTGTACGACTTCGGCATGGCCACCTACGACACCGGCGACACCTTCGACCAGTCCCTGGCGAAGGGCTTCGTGCAGCTCTGGGGCCTCCCCAGCAGGATGGCCGCCGCGCGGGACGCCCGGCTGGGTGGCTCCTGATCGTGGGGACCACAATGGGTGGGGTGGACGACAAGAGCCTGACCGAGAACAGCGCCGCCACCAACCGGACGAGCCTGTGGGGCGGCCGGTTCGCCGGCGGCCCCGCCGAGGCCCTCGCGCGGCTGTCGGTGAGCGTCCAGTTCGACTGGCGCCTCGCCCCGTACGACATCGCCGGCTCCCGGGCGCACGCCCGGGTGCTGGCGGGCGCCGGCCTGCTCGACCCCGACGAGCTGGGCCGGATCCTGGCCGCGCTGGACGACCTGGAGGCCGCCTGCGCCTCCGGGCAGTTCCGGCCGACCGTCGACGACGAGGACGTGCACACCGCCCTGGAACGCGGCCTGCTGGAGCGGCTCGGCAGCCTCGGCGGCAAGCTGCGCGCCGGGCGGTCCCGCAACGACCAGGTCGCCACCGACCTGCGGCTCTACCTGCGCGACCACGCCCGGGGTGTGGCCGCCCGGCTGGTCGAGCTGGCCGATGCCCTGGTCGAGCAGGCCGAGCGGCACGTGGACACGGCCGCGCCCGGCATGACGCACCTCCAGCACGCCCAGCCGGTCACCTTCGGGCACTGGCTGCTCGCCCACGTGCAGCCGCTGCTGCGCGATCTGGAGCGGCTGCGCGACTGGGACCACCGGGCGGCGATCAGTCCGCTCGGCGCGGGCGCGCTCGCCGGCTCCGGCCTGCCGCTGGACCCGGTGGCCGTCGCCAAGGAGCTGGGCTTCCGGACGTCCTTCGCCAACTCGATGGACGCGGTCGCCGACCGGGACTTCGTCGCCGAGTTCCTCTTCGTCACCGCGATGGTCGGCGTGCACCTGTCCCGCCTCGGCGAGGAGGTGGTGCTCTGGACATCGCACGAGTTCGGCTGGGTGGAGCTGGACGACTCCTTCGCCACCGGCTCGTCGATCATGCCGCAGAAGAAGAACGCGGACATCGCCGAGCTGGCCCGGGGCAAGTCCGGCCGCCTGGTCGGCGGCCTGATGAGCGTGCTCACCATGCTCAAGGGCCTGCCGATGACGTACGACCGGGACATGCAGGAGGACAAGGAGCCGGCCTTCGACGCGGTCGACACCCTGGAGCTGCTGCTGCCGGCCCTGGCCGGGATGATCTCCACGATGACCGTCCGGGTGGACCGCCTCGTGGCGGCCGCCCCGGTCGGCTTCTCGCTGGCCACCGAGGTGGCCGACTGGCTGGTCCGTAGGGGCGTGCCGTTCCGCGACGCGCACGAGATCACCGGCAAGCTGGTCGCCCTCTGCGTGGCCCGGGACTGCGCCCTGGACGAGGTCTCCGACGCCGACCTGGCGACGGTGAGCGAGCACCTCCGCCCGTCGGTGCGCGACGTGCTGTCGGTCCGCTCCGCGCTCGCCGCCCGCACCACGCCCGGCTCGACCGGCCCCGGCCCGGTCGCCGACCAGCTTGCCGCCGCCGCGGACAAGCTGGTCGGCTGGCGGGAGTGGGCCGCCGAGCGGGTCGTCCCCCGCTGAGGTCGTGGGGGTCGGCGCGGGTGGTCCACCCGCGCCGACCCTCAGGCCGTCGGGCGCTCCCGCTTCGGCAGCTTCGCCACCACCGCGTCGTACGACCCGTCGACGGCATCGGTCAGTTCCTCGTCGTCGATCCCGCCGCCGAGGCGCAGCGTGTTCCAGCCGGACCGCCCGATGTACGGCGACGCCTTCGCGTCGTCCGGGAACCGGTGCAGCCATTCGTCGGCGACGTCCCGGCTCGGGCCGCATTTCACGCCCACCCTCGCGTCGCCGTCGGGGGAGCCGAGGAACGCGAAGATCCGGCTCCCCACCTTCACCACCTCGTCGCCCTCCCACGGCCGGTCCAGCCAGGCGCCCGGCTTGGCCAGGCAGTACGCCAGCATCTCCTCGCGCGTCATCGCGTCCTCCCCTGACGAATTGCCCGCCCAGTCTCACCCGAGGCTGCGACAGTCCACGCCCGACGCGTCGTCGCGCCGGGTTGCGCGGCGGCCGCGCGGACGCGGCTGCCAGACCGGGATCCCGGCGCTCAGTCGCCGGTGCCGGTCCGGACGGTCAGCCGTTCGTAGCGCTGGCGGGCGGCCTGGGCGCTGCCGAGCCCGAGCCCGAAGGCGATCGCCTGCCAGGTCAGCCCCCGACCGCGGGCGACCTGCAACAGCCCCGCCTCGAGGGCGTCCACCTCGGCGCGGACGTGCGGGATCAGGGTCAGCGCGGCCATCAGGTCGGCCTGGTCGACCGGCTCCTCGCCGGCCTCCAGCGCGGCCCCGCCGGCCAGCGCCATCACCAGCGTGGCCGCCTCGTAGGCCTCCGGCACGTCGGGGTGGGAGTACCGGCGGCGGCGGGCGTCGGTCCCCGCGTGCCGTTCGGCGATCCGCACCAGCGCCGCGTAGTTGCGGTGCGCCCGCGCCTGGGCAGCATCCGGGGCGGTGAACGGATCGTTGTCCAGCATGTCCATGTGCTCCATCAGAACGCCTTGAACGACCCTTTGTCAACAGCCTGTTGAAAGCAAATCGCGCTCATCTCCGGCACGCCGGTAGGGTCGAGCCATGACCACCGCTGACCCCGTGACCAGCCCCGCGCTGGCCGGACTGCTCGCCGGCCCGGTGGTGCCCGCAGCGCGCGGGCTGCTCGGCTGCCGGCTCGCCGCGGGCGGGGTCACCGTCCGGATCACCGAGGTCGAGGCGTACGCCGGCACGGCCGGGGACGCGGCCTCGCACGCCTACCGGGGGCGTACCCCGCGCAACGCGGTGATGTTCGGCCCGGCGGGTCACGCCTACGTCTACTTCACCTATGGCATGCACTGGTGCGTGAACGTGGTGACCGGCCCGGACGGCGAGGCCTCCGCGGTGCTGCTGCGGGCCGGCGAGGTGGTCGACGGCACCGACGCCGCCCGGGCCCGACGTCCCGCCGTACGCCGGGACGTGGACCTGGCCCGCGGCCCCGCCCGGCTCTGCGCGGCGCTCGGCATCGACCGCTCCGCCTACGGCCTGGACCTGCTCGGCGACGGCCCGGTCCGGCTGCGGCCGCCGGTCGCGCCCGTGCCGGCGGCGGCGATCGAGGCCGGCCCCCGGGTCGGCGTCACCGGGGCGCACGACGTGCCATGGCGGTTCTGGATCTCCGGCGACCCCGCGGTGAGCGACTACCGCCGGCACGTGCCCCGCGCGCGACGCTGAAGCCTCCGGCGAGGTCGCCGGTGAAGGTCTTGGTGATCCGGGCCTCGGCCGTCAGGTGCGGCCGGCGTTTCCGCCCAGGACCGGCGGGTGTGGTGGGCGCCACCCGGGGGCAGGGCCGCGACGGAATAGTTGACTCGTCAAATATGTTGTGCGGTGCGATCCGGCCCGCAGCGGTCCGGGAGTCACGCGAGGAGCTGGTCATGCAGTTCGGAGTCTTCACCGTCGGCGACGTCACGGTCGACCCGACCACCGGGCGGTTGCCGTCCGAGCATGAGCGGATCAAGGCCATGGTGGCCATCGCGCTCAAGGCCGAGGAGGTCGGGCTCGACGTCTTCGCCACCGGCGAGCACCACAACCCGCCCTTCGTGCCCGCGTCGCCGACCACCATGCTCGGCCACATCGCCGCCCGCACCGAGCGGCTGCTGCTCTCCACCTCGACCACGCTGATCACCACCAACGACCCGGTGAAGATCGCCGAGGACTACGCGATGCTCCAGCACCTGGCCGACGGCCGGGTGGACCTGATGATGGGGCGCGGCAACACCGGACCGGTCTACCCGTGGTTCGGTCAGGACATCCGGAACGGCATCCCGCTCGCCATCGAGAACTACGACCTGCTGCACCGGCTCTGGCGCGATGATGTGGTCGACTGGAAGGGACGCTTCCGCACCCCGCTGCAGTCGTTCACCTCGACGCCGCGCCCGCTCGACGGCGTGCCGCCGTTCGTCTGGCACGGCTCCATCCGCAGCCCGGAGATCGCCGAGCAGGCCGCGTACTACGGCGACGGCTTCTTCGCCAACCACATCTTCTGGCCCAAGGAGCACACCCAGCGGATGGTGGGGCTCTACCGCCAGCGGTTCGCCCACTACGGCCACGGCACACCGGAGCAGGCGATCGTCGGGCTCGGCGGCCAGGTCTTCATGCGGCGCAACTCCCAGGACGCGGTCCGCGAGTTCCGGCCGTACTTCGACAACGCCCCGGTCTACGGGCACGGGCCGTCGCTGGAGGAGTTCACCTCCCAGACTCCGCTGACCGTGGGCAGCCCGCAGCAGGTCATCGACCGTACGCTCGGCTTCCGCGAGTACGCCGGCGACTACCAGCGCCAGCTCTTCCTCATGGACCACGCCGGGCTGCCGCTGAAGACCGTGCTCGAGCAGCTCGACCTGCTCGGCGAGGAGGTCGTCCCGGTGCTCCGCAAGGAGGTCGACTCGCTGCGTCCCGCCCACGTACCCGAGGCGCCGACCCACGCCTCGCTGGTCGCGGCCCGCGACGCGGCGGCGGACCTGACCGGCGCGGAGAACGGCCGATGACCCGGCGCACCCTGGCCGTGGTCTCGGCCGGCCTCGGCCAGCCCTCCTCGACCCGGCTGCTCGCCGACCAGCTCGCCGCGGCCACCCGCGGCGAGCTGGTCCGGCGCGGCGCGGACGTCGAGATCCGCCCCGTCGACCTGCGCGAACACGCCCGCGACGTGGTGAACCACCTGCTCACCGGGTTCCCCTCGCCCGCGCTGCGGGAGGTGCTGGACACGGTGGCCGGCGCGGACGGGCTCGTCGCCGTCACGCCGATCTTCAACGCCTCCTACAACGGGCTGTTCAAGTCCTTCTTCGACGTGGTCGACTCCGATGCGCTCGCCGACCGGCCGGTGCTGATCGGCGCCACCGGCGGCACCGCCCGGCACTCGCTCGCCCTGGAGCACGCGGTCCGGCCGATGTTCGCCTACCTGCGGGCGCTGGTCGTGCCGACGGCGGTTTTCGCCGCGCCCGAGGACTGGGCCGGCGAGGGCGCCGACGCGGCCCTGCGGACCCGGATCCGGCGGGCCGCCGGCGAACTCGCCGAGCAGGTCGACCGCCGCCCGGCCGCGGCGGGGCCGGCCGACCCGTTCGCCCTCACCACCAGCTTCGAGGACCTGCTCGCCGGCCGCGACCCCGCCTGAGCCGGCCGCCCGCGCCCGTCGCGCCCCGCGGGGCGCGGGCTCAGTCGGCCGCCTCGTACGCGTGGGCGATCAGCACCGGACAGTGGGCGTGCTGCACCAGCGCCTGGCTGACCGAGCCGAGCAGCAGCCCGGCGAAGCCGCCGTGGCCCCGGGAGCCGACCACCACCAGGGCCGCCTCCCCGCTCGCTTCAATCAGCGCCTGCTCCGGCTTGGCGGCCCGGACCGGACGCCCGGTCACGGTGAGCCCAGGATGGTCGGCCCGCACCCGGTCCGCCGCGCCGGCCAGCAGCTCGGTCGCCCCGGCCTGCTCGGCGGCCCCGGACTCCGCCACCTCCTCGGGCACACCCCCGGGCCGGCCGGTGGGTCGTACGTGCATCAGCACCAGGGTCGTTCCCCGACGGACCGCCTCATCGGCGCCCTGCCCGACGGCGAGCGCCGCCGGCTCGGAGCCGTCCACCCCGACCACCACCGGCCCGCCCACCGGGATCGGCTCGTCCGCCGGCCGGACCACCAGCACCGGGCAGTGCCCGTGCTGGGCCACCTGGCCGCTGATCGAGCCCAGCAGCAGCCCGGCGAACCCGCCGTGGCCGCGGCTGCCGACCACCACCAGCTCGGCCCGGCGGGACTCCTTTACCAGCGCGGCGCCCGGACCGCCGGCCAGCTGCCGCGCCTCCACGCGCAGGCCCGGATGGCGCTCGGTGAGCTCCGCGGCCACCTGCTCCAGCATCTTCTGCGCCTTCTCGGTCGGCGCCGGCACCCCGAGGTCGTACGGGTTGAGCGGCACGCCGTAGCCGAGCGGGTGCAGGTAGCCGTGCACCACGTGCAGTGGCCGGGATCGCTGGACCGCGCTCCGCGCCGCGTGCTCCGCGGCGACCAGGCTGGACGGTGATCCGTCGACGCCCACCACGACAGGTCGGTTCATCAGCTCCCCCAGAGGTCGATCAGGTCATTGTCGACGTACCCACCGTCGCCGGTCCGCATTTGCCCCGGCGCCGCCCAGGGAACACCCCGACCCGGACGATCGTCCGCGCCGGTCCGGGGAGCGGCCGACGCGGACGGTCGGCGCGGGGCGGTCAGGCGGGGTCGCCGCCCCGGTGGTGCCGGACGATGGCCAGCGGGCTGCGCGCCTGGTGCAGCACCGCGTGGCTGACCGAGCCGAGCAGCAGCCCGAGGAACGCGCCCCGGCCGTGCGCGCCGACCACGGTCAGCTGCGCGTCCGTCGACTCCTCCACCACCAGCGGCACGATGTCGCCGGGGCCGACCGGCGTCGGATACAGCCAGGCGTGCGCGGCCACCAGGGACGTGCCGCGCTGCGCGGCCTCGGCGAAGGCGAAACCGATCGCCTCGGTCGACAGCGGGGAACCGTCCACCCCGACCACGACCGGGCAGTCGGCGGGGTGAAGGAGGAGACCGTCGCGGCCCGCTACGCGGACGGCATCCTCGAGATCACCGCCACCTTCGGCGGGGACCGAGCCGACGGCCCGGGAGATCCCGGTCACCGTGGAGCACGGCGGCAAGCGGTGAGCAGACAGCCGAGGGGCCGGGCGGTACGTCGGTCGGCAGCTCACCGCCCGGTTCATGAGCGTGGTGGTGGATCGGCTGCAGGGGTCCCGGGTACGCCTGCTCGACCTCTACGGCTACCCGGCGGCGCTGCCGCCGACCGGCTGACCTACCGAGTGCCGGTGGACGATCAGCTCGTCCACTTCCAGCCGGCCGATCCGCAGCTCGCGGATCACCGCTCGGCGCACGGCCAGCCGTCCGATCGCCAGCGTGCCCACCGCCACCGCCCCGAGCGCGGCAGCGGCGAGCGCCAGGGGGGCGGCCGCCGTGGGGCCCAGCGCCCGCGGGCCGGCCACCTTCGCGCCCGTGACCGAGGCGCCGCGGACCCGCACCGGGATCGCCGGCCGGTGCCGGGGATGACGCATCCTGTTCATGCGGCCATCCTCCGCCGTCACCCGGGCGCGTCGCGCCGGTTCCCGGGCGCGGTCCACCACCCGGGTGACCGCCGCGGCCGCCGGGGCGTCGGGCTCACCGGGCGGGCCCGGTCGGCCCTCGGCGACCGCCGGCCGGATCAGCCGGACGACACCGTTCGTGTCCATGCTCTGGAACGGCGACACAGCCGACGGTCACCGGGCCGGAGGTCCGAGTGCGTCGGTGGGCCTGCGTATCCTCCGGCGGGTGACCTCCGACGTTCGCCTCCGCCCGGTACGCGACGCCGACCTGCCGGAGTTCTTCGCCCACCAGCAGGATCCGCAGGCCAACTGGATGGCCGCCTTCGGCCCCGCCGACCCGGCCGACCGGGCGGCGTTCGACGCGCACTGGGCGCGCATCCGCGCCGACCCGCGCATCGTCAACCGGACCGTGGTGGTCGACGGGGCGGTGGTCGGGCACGTGGTGGCCTTCCCGGTCGACGAGCGCACCGAGGTCAGCTACTGGATCGACCCGCGCCGGTGGGGTCGGGGCCACGCCACCGCCGCGCTGGCCGCGCTCCTGCGCGAGCTGCCCCAGCGGCCGGTCCACGCCCGCGCCGCCAAGGACAACCGCGCCTCCCTCGCCGTGCTGCGCAAGTGCGGCTTCGTGGTGGTCGGCGAGGATGCCGGGTACGCCAACGGCCGCGGCGTCGACGTCGAGGAATGGGTGTTGGAGCTGCCCGCCGACGGCGTTGAGCTGGTCGACCACTAGTCTCCCCAGGGTGAACTGGCTGGAACTCGTCGGCTGGGCCGGCTCCGCGCTGCTGGTCTGGTCCCTGCTGCAGACGCGCATCCTGCGGCTGCGCGCGCTGAACCTGGTCGGCTGCCTCATCCTGATCGGCTACAACGCGGCGGTGCACGTCTGGCCGATGGTCGGCCTGAATGTGGTGCTGGCCGTGGTCAACGTCTGGTACCTGCAGAAGATGCTGGCCACCCGGCACGACGAGCAGACGTACCAGGTGGTGGAGGTGGGGACCGGCGACGCGTTCCTGGACCACACGCTGCGGGTGCACGCCGCCGACATCGCCCGGTTCAACCCCGACTTCCACTGGGATCCCACCGACGGGCGGCGCTCGGCGTTCCTGGTGGTCCGCGCCGACGAGGTGGTCGGCGTGGTGGTGTCGCACGCCGAGGCCGGCGGGGTCGCCCAGATCGACCTGGACTACGTCACCCCGCCGTTCCGCGACTTCACCCCGGGTGAGTTCGTCTACCGGCGAAGCAGCCTCTTCACCGACCGCGGCTTCCGCCGGGTGGTCAGCCCGCCCGGAATGGTCGCCCCCTACTACCATCGGCTCGGCTTCCGCCCCGAGGGCGACGCGTACGTCCTCGACCTGCCCGCGCCGGCCTGACGGGCCGCGTCGGACGGGGAGGATTCAGTGACCCCACCGCTGGGCACAGTGGGCCTACGCCGGCCGGGTCCCCGGTCGGCGGCGTCGGCCGTGCCGGGCGGCGCTGGTCGTGGTGAGGGAGAGAACCGGGCGTGCAGAGCTACTGGAGCCAACTGGCCCTGGTCGGAGTCCTGGTCATCGTCAACGCGGCCTTCGCCGGCAGCGAGATGGCGCTGGTCTCGCTGCGGGACAGCCAGCTCCAGCGGCTGGAACGGACCAGCCGCGCGGGCCGGACCCTCGCCCGGCTGGCCAAGGACCCGAACCGGTTCCTGGCCACCATCCAGATCGGCATCACCCTGGCCGGCTTCCTCGCGTCGGCCGCCGCGGCGGTCTCCCTGGCCAAGCCGCTCGTACCGCTGCTCGGGGTGTTCGGCGACGCCGCCGAGACGGCCGCAATCGTGGCGGTCACCCTGGCGCTGACCTTCGTCACCCTGGTCTTCGGCGAGCTGGCCCCGAAGCGGATCGCCATGCAGTCCGCCGAGCGGTGGGCGCTCGTCGTGGCCAGGCCGCTGGACCTGCTGGCCACCTTCACCCGGCCGGCCGTCTGGGCCCTCGGCGCCACCAGCGACCTGGTGGTACGCCTCTGCGGGCTGAACCCCAAGCACCAGCCGGAGGAGATCGGCCCGTACGAGCTGCGCGACATCGTCGCCGGCAACCATGGCTTCACCAAGGAGCAGCGGACGATCATCGCCGGCGCGGTGGAGATCGCCGACCGGCAGCTGCGCGCGGTGCTCGTACCCCGGCTGCAGGTCTTCACGCTCGACAGCGGGACCACTGCGGAGGCCGCCCGGCTGGTGCTGGCCGCGACCGGCCACTCCCGGGCCCCGGTGGTCCGGCACGGCGGCCTGGACGACGCGGTCGGCGTGATCCACCTGCGCGACCTGGTCGGCGTGCCGGACGACCGGCCGGTCGACGAGTGCGCCCGTCCGCCGATGCTGCTGCCCGACTCGCTGTCGGTGGTCGACGCGCTGCGCCAGTTCAAGGCCGAACGCCAGCACATCGCCCTGGTCGTGGACGAGCGCGGCGCGGTCGACGGGATCGTCACCCTGGAGGACATCCTCGAGGAGATCGTCGGCGAGATCTACGACGAGACCGACCGGGACCTCAGCTCGGTCCGCACCGAGGACGACGGCACGCTGGTGCTGCCCGGCACCTTCCCGGTGCACGACCTCACCGACCTCGGCGTCGAGCTGCCCGGCCGGCCGGCCGGCGAGTACACGACCATCGCCGGGCTGGTGCTGACCTGCCTCGGGCACATCCCCACCGTGGCGGGGGAGAGCGTCGTCGTCGACCGTTGGGAGCTGCTGGTGACCGCCATCGACCACCGAGCCATCACCGAGGTCCGGATCCGCCGCTACGCCGACGCCGACGCCGACGCCGCCCCGGACGGGGCGACCGACGCCGACGCCCCGGTGCTCGACGAAGCCCGCGGCTGACCGACCGGCCGGCGCCGCGACGGCACCGTGGATCAGACCCCCGCCACCCGGCGGCCCCGCGGGTCAGCCCGCGTCACCCGGCGGCGCCGAGCGTCAGGCCGCACCGCCCGGCGGGCTGAACGGGAAGCCGGGCACCGGAGGGGAGAGCCGCACCTGGTCGACGGGGAGTTGGTGGGTGCTCCGCCCGAGCACCCGGGCGGCGGCCCGGAGCAGCCAGGGCCCCGACGGGTGCAGTTCCGGGCCGATCAACCGGCCGGTGACCCGGGTCCACCAGTGACCGGCGACGATCACGTCGGTCAGTCGCAGCCGGTCGGGCGGGAAGCCGCCCCGGACCACCACGTCCACCACCCGGCCGAGCCGCCGCCCGTGCAGGTCGTACGCGGTCCTCCCGAGCAGCTCACCCGCCCGCACGGTGCGCTCCCGGGATCCGGTCGATCAGGTGCCGGCGCAGCCAGGCCTCGACGGGCGGCGGCGGCAGGTCGGCCGCCCGGACGCGTAGCCGTACCGCGCTGTCCACCCGGTCGATCAAGGTGACCGGGATCCGTACCGGCCGCACCGGCGGATCGTCGACGAACCGGTCGGCGATCCCGAGCAGGACCCGGCCGATCCGGCCGCCCATCCGCTGCCCGAGCGCCCCCTGCCCGGTGAGCAGGCAGTCCACGTACGGGAACCCCTCGGCGTCGACGGCGAACGCGATGTCGTCGACCCGGCCGACCAGCCGGCCGTCCCGGTCGACGATCTGCCGGTCGAGCAGTTGCTTGGCGAGTTGGACCCTCACTGTCCCAACCTCGTGATGAGCGCCAACGGGATCGCCGCCACCGACGCGACGACGATCAGCAGCAGGAACAGCGCGCCGAGCAGGTTGATCCAGCGGCCGTTCACCCGGTCGCCCAGGTAGTTCCGGTCGTTCGCCACCACCAGGATCGGCAGGTAGGTCAGCGGCAGCACCACCGCGCTGAGCACCAGCATGTACTCGGTGAGCCGGATCGGATCGATCGTGGTCAGCAGCATGAGCACCCCGAGCAGCACGCTGACCAGCAGCACGCTGTGGAACCGGGCGGCCTCCCGGGGGCTGACCCGCTTGCCCCACTGCCAGCCGAAGTACTGCGACGCCGCGTACGCTGCCGACAGGCCGGTCTCCAGCGCGGCGCCGAAGGTCACCGCGAAGAACGCCAGCACGGCCACCACCAACCCGACCCCGCCGAACGCCAGGACCACCGGCTGCGCCACCTGGTCGAGGGTGGTCAGCGACGCACCGCTCGGGTGGTAGACCACCGCCGCGGTGGCGATCAGCGACAGCGCGAGGCACCCGCCGACCGGGAAGCCGATCAGCACGTTCGACCGGGCGTGGGCCAGGTCGGCGGCGCTCCACCGTTCCTCCACCCCGCCGGAGGAGAAGAAGAAGACCTCGTACGGGCTGACCGTGGAGGCGAAGAGCGCCACCGCGACGAACCAGTAGGCGCTCCAGCCGTGCCCGGCGGAGCTGAGGTGCACGGCCTGGCTGCCGAGCCGCCCCCAGTCGGTGGGCAGGGCGAACAACGCCACCGCGAAGACCAGCAGCGCCATTCCGGCCAGCCCGAAGACCCGTTCCATCAGCTCGAAGCGCATCCGCCACAGCACCAGCCAGACGGCGAGCGCCGCGACCGGTACCCACAGCAGGTAGCTCAGCCCGGTGGCCAGCTGCACCGCCAGCGCCACCCCGCCCAGCTCCGCGGCCAGGGTGACCACGGTGACGAGGTAGGACGCGATCAGGTTGAGCAGCGCGACCCGTGGCCCCAGCCGCTCCCGGACCAGGTCGAACACCGCCCGGCCGCTCACCGCCGCGATCCGTCCGGCCATCTCGGCGTACGCGCAGATGCCGAGCACCCCGACGAGCAGCACCCAGGCGTGGGCCATGCCGAACCGGGCGCCGGCCTGGCTCGCCGCCACCAGGTCGCCGATGTCGACGAAGCCGCCGATCGCGGAGAGCACGCCGAGGGTGGCGGCGAGGAGCTTCCTCACGTCGGCGGGCGAGCGGGCGGTCTCATCGAGGCGACGATATCCGCGCCAGCCGCGTATTTAGGTCGAATCGGGCAGCCCGCCGGACCGGTCGGGCGGCGGTCAGCCGGCGGTGAGGTTCTGCAGGCGCACCTGGCCGCGCGAGACCAGTCGCCCGTCCGCGTCGGTGATCTCCACCTGCCAGAGCTGCTGGCTGCGGCCCCGGTGCACCGGCGTGCCGACCGCGGTCAGCTCGCCCTCGCGGACCGCCCGGAGGAAGTCGGTCTGGTTGGAGACCCCGACCACCTGGCCCTTGTCGCCCAGCCAGAGCGAGCCCCCGATGCTGGCGGCCGTCTCGACCACGGAGCAGTAGACCCCGCCGTGCTGAATCCCGAACGGCTGGTGCAGTTCCGGGCGTACCTGCCAGCGGATGACCACCTTCTCGCCGCTGACCTCGTCGAACTTCAGGCCCAGCAGGGCGACGAAGCCCCCGGTCAGGTCCGGCATCTCCACCGCAGTCCCTCCTCGCGTCGTACCGAGCCGCCAGCCTAGTCACCCCGCCGAGAAGCAAACCCGGTACGGCTCGGGCCGCGTGATGGGGGAGAATCGGTGACCGTGACCGACAGCAACCTCCCGCAGGGGCGGGACTCCCTGACCGAAGACCTGCTGTGGCGGGGCCTGATCCAGGACTCGACCGGCCTCGACGAGCTGCGTGAGCTGCTCGGCGGCGGGAACGCCACCTTCTATGTGGGCTTCGACCCCACCGCTCCGAGCCTGCACGTCGGCCACCTCATGCAGGTCGCCACGGCCCGCCGTCTCCAGCTCGCCGGGCACCGGCCGCTGCTGCTGGTCGGCGGCGCCACCGGCCAGATCGGTGACCCCAAGGAGAGCGCCGAACGGACGCTCAACCCGCCCGAGGTGGTCGAGGGCTGGGTGCGGCGCATCCACGACCAGCTCGCGCCGTTCGTCTCGTACACCGGGGAGAACGCCGCCCGACTGGTGAACAACCTGGACTGGACCGGGGAGATGTCGGTGGTGGAGTTCCTCCGGGACGTCGGCAAGCACTTCCCGGTGAACAAGATGCTGGCCCGTGAGGTGGTCAAGGCCCGCCTGGAGACCGGCATCAGCTTCACCGAGTTCAGCTACCAGCTCCTGCAGGCCAACGACTTCTTCGAGCTGCACCGCCGGTACGGCTGCCAGCTCCAGTACGGCGGCTCCGACCAGTGGGGCAACATCACCGCCGGCGTCGACTACGTCCGCCGCCGCGGCGCGGGCCCGGTACAGGCGTTCGTGACCCCGCTGGTCACCAAGGCGGACGGCACGAAGTTCGGCAAGACCGAGGGCGGCGCCATCTGGCTCGACCCGCAGATGACCAGCCCGTACGCCTTCTACCAGTTCTGGGTCAACGCCGACGACCGCGACGTGACCCGGTACCTGCGCTACTTCAGCTTCCGCTCGCGGGAGGAGCTGGAGGAGCTGGAAAAGGCGACGGCCGAACGGCCCCAGGCTCGACTCGCCCAACGGGCCCTCGCCGAGGAGCTGACCACGCTGGTGCACGGCGAACGGGAGATGGCCCAGGCGGTCGCCGCCAGCCAGGCGCTCTTCGGCCGGGGGTCGCTGGACGAGTTGGCCCCGGAGACGCTGCGGGCCGCGCTCACCGAGGCTGGCCTGGTCCACCTCACCGACCTGCCGGACGTCGCCGGCCTGCTCAAGGAGTCCGGGCTGGTGCCCAGCATGAAGGAGGCCCGGCGGGTGATCGCCGAGGGCGGCGCCTACGTCAACAACAACCGGATCTCCGAGGTGGACGCCACCGTCGCCCCGGAGGACCTGCTGCACGGTCGGTACCTGGTGCTGCGCCGTGGCAAGCGCTCCTTCGCCGGGGTTGAGCTGCGCAAATAGCCGTACGTCGAGAGTGTGACGGGGGACGCGTCCAGCGGATTTGACGATCAAACCGCTGGGCGCGTAGCTTTCTTTCTGCCAGCGCGGAACGGACGAAACAGGCCAAAGACCTGAGCGGCCGGAGCGCAGGAGTGACCGCCAGGATCTGATGGATGCTCCATCGGACCTTGGACCGGGCGGTGCCCCGGATTCGCCGCGAGGCGGATTTGGCGAGGCGGAACCGACCGTGTAAGGTTTGTCGGCCGGCAGGGAAACGGGCGAGCATGCGGGAGACCGCAGCGGCCGTCCTGCCGAAATCCACGAAGCGCCCGGCGCGAGCCGGTCGAATTGTGGTGCCCGGCGAAATGGTTGACGTACGACAAACTGCGAAACAGCGGTTTGACACGGCGAAAATCACCGGGTAGCGTAGTAAAAGTGCCCGGCGCGAGAGCGGCGGGGATTGTGTACGAAATACCCCGGGTTGGGGGCTCCACTTGGTGGGGTTTCTGGGCGGTGTGTGGTTGTTCTTTGAGAACTCAACAGGGTGCTTGA